>NZ_JBZXVU010000035.1:0-13885 GCF_058892565.1 Hirschia sp.
TTGCGCTTACACCCGAAATGCGCGTATTTCTGAATTCTGAATTTGAACGCACAGGTACAACAGTTCGAGGTCTGGCCAAACGGATAGCTCGACCGGGTGATTTATCCCGTCTGATACAGCGCATACACTTCTGGCGCTTGGGTAAAACCAAAAGTGTTGTTGAAGAGGACTGGAGAATCGCCATAGAAGTTCTGTCAAAAACTCAAGACGCAAATACATAAAATTTTATGTAAAGTTAATCACCCTTTCAATTTCTTCCACTATTATATTTGTAGGTTTGAAATTATTGCAGCGCACAATTAACGTTGCAATTGAATTTTATACAACCGTAGGCCCGCTAAGAGGCCAAAAACAGGGAAGTAGTGGGGAGGCGCATGGCGTTTCAAAGAGAAAACAAGATTCAAGAATTCAGAGCTGATGCGTTGCGCGTTGCGGCGGCAGAGCTTCCGGCGGTGAAGGCGGCGTTTGCTCCGAGTGGTTTTGTTGACCCTGAAACGCAGGTTGAATTGGATCGTATGATTAACGCCTTGCCTGGTGTAACTGCGCGTGCAGATGAAAACGACATCCTTCTTTCTCATGGTTCACGAAATGATATGGATCGCGGACAGGATGCGGCGAAACGCCATGTGGATCGCGCGGCGTTAGAGCGTGAAGCGCGCCGCAAGTCCTCAGACATGGTCAACTTCCTTTATATGCTTGGATACGACAATATCGGTGATTATATCGGTGACGTTGTCTTTGGTGATATGAGCGATGATGAAATCGCGGCTTGTGTTGATGAGATTGAAATCGCAACAGGTAAGCCAATTGAAGAATATGCTTCTGATATCCTTGGTGAGGATATGCCGGAACGTCGCGCTGGTGAAAGCGATGTGGATTATCACAGGCGCGTTCTTGATGCGTTGGCGGAGGAGATGTTCGAGCTGGGCCCCGATGGCAAACCGCGTGTGAAGAATGAATATAAAGACGATCCGACGGCGCAAATTATTATGCGCGACAAACGCTACCGAGAGGTTGTTGCTACGGCGGAAAGCATCGATGCAAGGGCGCAGGTGGACGGTGCGACGGCGAAGTTAAAGCATGAAACCCAAGTTGCGACGGAGCCCGACTATACTGTTTCACACATTATTGGCAACACGATAGTGAATGAAGAGCTATCAGAGGTCGCTAGAAATGGGCAGGACGGACATCGGGAAGATGGTTTCGCTGTTGCTGACAGAGCCGATAATTCTGCGTCATTCTTGAGTGATTTGGGCCTTAGTCGTTCTTTTAGTCCGGCTGCTTCAGGGGAGGTTATTGAAGTTGCGTCTCCCGAGCCTACTGAAGAAGCCCCATCACCCGCAGTAGGTGTAGATCCATCTTTAATTTAGGCCAATTGGCGTATAACCCTCTAATGAGGCTGTTTGTCTTAGGTCAGCACCTCGCTGAGCCTGCAAGGCTTTAGCAATGGGTAGCAAGGCTACGACATCTTCGGCTGCCCTATCTGCTGTTTGTTGGTCTAACAGAGCGGGATCAAGGTCTTCTGGTAGGCCGTATTTAGCGTTATCCACCTGAAAAATATCGTTTCCAATGTTGATTGTAATTCCTGAAGATCGGGTACCTGGGTTTGGAGAGGTAAACACTTCTGCGGATCCCCTGTTGGGGTATTTAGAATCCAAGGCCGTCTGATAGCGATTAGCAAAGTGATCGACCACGGTTTGTAGATGCTCTTGAGGGATGTCATCGCCGATGTGTAAGATTAGGCCAATATTGAAGCCGGATTCGGCATGCGCACTTGAGTCTTCTGAAGCCTGCCCCAAAAGTGCAAGTTCTTGTTTGTGGGTGATGGAAGAGCTGCTAGTCAGAGCGGCATTGTCTTCGGCGGTCGCTGCCCCTGAAAACGACATCGTAAGCGCTGAAAGTCCGACTATTCCTGCTTTAACTGCATTCTTCATAACAATTCACCTTGTGCTGCGCGGGGCTAATGCTTTGAAACCTTTCAACAAATCATTCGAAAAAGGACCCTTTTTCTTGCAAGGCAATAATCTTTTGTGTTACGTTCCGTATTATATATTAAGTCGTTGTTTTGTATCGACTAACTAATGAGTGCGGGCCGTAGCATATCGAAACCGCGCAAGTCTGAGAAAAAGGGTCCTTTTTTAGGGGGTGTGCAGCCAGTATCGCGATGTGCGTGCGGGCTTTTGCGCATCTTTGAAAGGAACGGCTCGTATGGTTTCCTCTAAAACCAAGGCCTATGGCTATTACCGCGTCAGTACAAATGACCAAAACCCGCAGCTCCAGATTGATGCATTGAAAGCGGCGGGGTGTGTTGAAATCATAGGTGATATCGGTGTTTCGGGTTCTAAGGCTTCAAGGCCCGCTTTTGATGAATTGATGAGTAAGATTGGGGTGGGTGATAAGCTGATTGTTTGGCGGTTGGACCGTATGGGGCGGTCGTTGCGGCATTTGATTGAGGTGAATGCGGTGCTGGAGGAGCGCGGCGCAAAGTTTGAGTTTCTGACCGAAAAAATCGACACCTCAACGGCGATGGGCGAGTTTGTGTTTCATATCCTCGCTGCCGTCGCGCAGCTTGAGCGCGAGATCATTCGCGAGCGCACATTGGCAGGTATGGCGGTGGCGGCGAGCGAAGGGCGGTATCCTGGGCGACCAAAGAAGAGTACGCGTGAATTGTTGCTTGCGTGAAAATGCCCTTATATTTCATTGAGATAGAGAATTTTATTGCACAGAAACAGTGTTTTATGCGATTTTAAAGAATGATTTCAGGAGTGTTTAAATATTTCCAAGAGCGCATAGAAGCTGGAGAAATTCCCGCCGATTATGGTGTGCTAAAGCCAAGCGTCGAAGAAAAACCTACACCTCCACCGCGTAAAAGAGAAATTCCAGGGGGCGTATCTACGCTTGTGAGTAAGCCGGTGTGGCCTGAAGCACGGGATGCGGATTCACTAGACCTATAGCTTTACTTCTAGTTTTACTTGGCTGCGACCAATATCTCACTCCATAACTGCTGTGTCAGATCAAGAAAGGCGCGCTCCATCGCTTCTAAGGCCTCGGTAGAGCTTTGCCCATGCAATGCGGCCTTCTGACCTGCTCTCAACACAATCTCGTGAATGATGAATGTGGTTCCAGCCTCAAAGCATAGCTTCATAAGAGCGTGATCGGACAACTTCCTTTTTCGAATAGAGGCAAGTTCCTGCATAATGTATGCATACAGGTGAAGGTCTGACTGAAATGTCGACATTACAGAGTTTTTATAGGCCTTTAGTGGGCAGTATCGACAGCTTCGGAACTTGTCGAAATCCGCCTTGGCTGCTTCTAGGTCTAAATATTCAATAAACTGCAGCTCATATCCTTGAAATTGAACGCTGTGCAAACGGATATGCTTATTGATGAAGGCTCTTGGGTGGCCTCGGAGGTCACACTTGGTCAAACAAGAAAAGTAGTCTGAGAAGGCGACAGTCTGACCACCATGATAGAATTTAGACATTGTTGCGATGAAATGATCATAGGCTAGAAAGCTCGGAACCTGATTTGTTTGGGCGCTGTTGGCCAGAAGGATATAAACTTTCGGGGCATCCACAGCGCGGATCTTGTTTAATACCCGTCGTACAGTGGGTGCTGATGTCCCCATACCTTTAGCAATTTGTCGATTGGAAAAGCCGCAAAGGTTATGACGCCAGATTTCTAAATAGAAATCTTGATCCTTTTTGGCGTTCGGGAAACGATCAGTCGCTTGGTTCATAATAAACAATTAGCCCTTTGATTAACTGCTAAGAATTCATACTGCGTTCTCTATTTCTGTAATTTGGCGCGATCTGCGTACTTAAGCAAATCAGTGATTGAGTGAATAGGAATGTTTGGCTGATCTCCACTCATGGGCGGATGTAGGAAGCTGAATTCATGCATCTGTGCGCCATAGAGTTCTTTAGTGGAGAACGTCATGTTCGGATCAAAAAAGACTAAGACTAAATCAAAGCCGCAAAAGAAACCGCTTCCTTGCTTTAAATGCAATGGGACAGGGTTTGAAACGGTAGCCCATCGAGGTGGGGTGACAAGTCAAACTTGTCGGACCTGCAACGGTACGGGTCACCGCTAGAGCCATAGCATTTGACGGGGAGACGACTGGTACTCGTCCCCCGCCATTTCCCTCAAAAAATTTCGACTAGAAACCTTATAGAAGGAGTGGAACCATGCCACTGTCCAACGAACACTTCAACCCTACAGGTCGTGTATTCGACCATACTCAATCTCGTATTTCAGAGTCCGATGCTCCGGCAAGCGGCACTTCTATTAGCGTAGCTTCTTCCTCAAGTTCGGGAGGACTTAAGGCCTTTATTCGTAATCCTGTAGGACAGGCAGCCATTATGGCGGCTGTCTATGGGATAGACGGATTCTTAGACTTCCAACGGCAGAACGAGTATTACGGCACGCCTGAAATTTGGCCGATGGATTTGGCGTTTATCGGCGTTGTCGTTTGGCTTCCGGCCTTCTTGATGCTTAAGCGCAAAGGTTATGTTTCGGCAGGCGCGCTCTGTTTAACAGCGCTTATGAATGTTGGCGGAATCTGGCAGGAAGTCGCCGCGGGGAATGAGATGTATGCATCCAGTTCTATCATCTGGCACCTCATTGCCTTCGGGGTTTTCGCTCGCGCCTCTTGGAGCCTTTGGAAAAATCGCAAGATCAAATCAGCTTAAATTTTAGAGGGCGGCGCACGGCGTCGCCCATTATACGGAGTGACAGTTATGGCGCGTAAAGCACCAGCGTCTGGAAAGGCGCGCGGAGATGGCGGATGGTTTGCGCTGTCACTCTCCGGCCTGATCATGGTTTTGGGATACCCCCAAGTCTTTGGGATTTCCCGCTGGATCATGGAGACGTTCTTCCACGATGCATCGGTCGATGCGGGATACCTCATCATTCCTGTTTTCCTGCTGTGCATGATGGTCGGCTTCTTCGGCTTGGCGGTGTTGTTTCAGACCCTCCCCAAGCTCTTGATGCTTGGCCACTTCATGCGGCGATAGGGGGTGGGCATGAATTACGGCTTTAACAATGAGCATTTTCGCTATGGCAGTGCGAAGCTCGCGAGTGAAGAAGAGGTCGAAGCAGCCGGAGCGTTTGATTTTCGTCCTCAGTCTCGGTTTGGCGGCTTCTTTGGTGGTCGCGCATTTGGATATTCGGGCTTAGCGGGCGAGGTCATCGTCGGTGGGGCTCGATGCGGCAAGTTGGCCACACATTTGGCCTGTAATCTGTGCCTGGGCGGAAGCCGTCTCAACCGCATCATTCTTGATGTGAAGGCCGAGGCCTTCTTCATTGCCAATCTGCTGGCGGTTGAAGGACGGCATAACATTGTTTGGAACCCCTCGAAGATCGACGGCTTGCCATATCATCGGATCAACCCGCTCGATTATATCCATATCGACAGCCTCAATCTCATCGACGATGTGACGGCGTTCTGTGAGATGGCGGTGGCGTTGTCTGGTGCCGCCCAAGCCCGTTTCTTTGAATTACGGGCGCGGTGGTTCCTGCAAAATATTTGCCTTACTCTGGTCGAGATTGACGGCGTGTTGCGACTGGATCGGCTTTATTGGGCGATTACACAATTTACGGCAGGCGGCGATGAGTGGTTGTCTGAGTTGGCCTTTCCCATGAACCGCTCACGTTTTTCGGATGTGCGGGACTGCGAAGAAGAAATCGCGGGGCTGCGCTCGCGTGAAGGCGGCGGGTTTGATGGGATATGTGGCGAGCTGAGTAAGAGCTTTGCCTGCTTATCCTCGCCCGCTTTGCGCGAGTCTGTCAGCCCGCCTTATAATTTTTCATTCTCCAAGCTCTGCGAAGACAATCAGCTTTATGCGGTCAATCTCTGTCCCAAGGGTGACTATGTTCGCCAATGGGCGCTTGTCATCAAAGCAATGTTTCTTAGCGCGAAAACCTATCGGGCGGCTGCACCGTCTGCGCCTCGCCAACATTGGATCATTGATGAAGCGGCTCAACTTGGTGCCGCGCAATTCATCCTTGATGCCTATACCATCGGGGCAGGCTCATGGGGCGTTACGCCACTGACGATCTGGCAAAGTACATATCAGATGAAATCTCTAGGAGAGAACGCCGAAAATATTTTGATTGGGAGCGCAGGGTACCAGGCGTATTTCGGTATCCGAGATATGCCGTCGGCGACCACATTGAGCCGTCGAATTGGTTCAGAAACTTTGGAATATGATGATACTGCGCAGCAATCCAAAGCGCGTCAGGACTACAACGAAGCGCTGATTGGCTTGCTCGAAGGCGAAGATGTTCTAAGCGCTGGATTACGGGCGGATCACTTCAAACACGCCTCACGCATCCGCTCCAAGCAACAACGTCACCTGCGCACGCCGGATGAAATCCTGAATATGCCGCCGAACAAGATGTATGTGTTCATGGATGGCGTTGAGGGCGCGATTTATGCGGATCGCTATCCCTATTACGAAGTTCCGTTCATGGCAGGACGCTATCTTGGTTCGCCCTATTATCCGCCGATGGATCAGGTTGAGATCGCCACCTCTTCAGGCCCGCAAATGCGGCGGATTATCACCGAAGATGTTCCCCCGCAGCTCGCCCATTACCCGCAATACAGCCAGAGCGGACAATGGAACTATGTCGAGGGCTTTAGGCCCGTCCTGTAAGCCCAGCAACCACAGAAGGAGATCAATATGCCCCAACGACAAAACCCAGACCAGAACGAGACAAAAGCGCCGGAAATTGTGCTGCGAGACGGTAATCTGCGCAGTGCTTCATGGAGAAGTGAGGGGGAATACGGCCCCGCTGTTCAATACGCGGATCACAAAGCTCTATCGTGATGATCAGGGCAAGCCACAAGAGACCTCAACGCTGTCGGCTAAAGACCTGCTGCGCGTTTCCGAGCTTGCCCGTGAAACCCATCAGGAGATTGTGGCGCGTCAGCGAGAACATCGCCTTGAGCGTGGTCAGGAGCAGACGAAGGATGTGCAGCCAGAGTTCTCGGAAGACTGGCACGATGATGAGAAAAGTCGTGACGACATTCAGCGCGAGCGCTTCAAGGAAGAGCGCCAGCCTTCTCGGGGAACGCGACGCTCGCAAAAGCGTGAACGACAAGCGCGCTAATCGAAGAGCAATAAGACGAAAATTTCCTTGCTCAAATTTGAATTAGAGTATAGGTTCTCTTTTTGTTCTTGCCTGTTAAGCGTGGTGCTTAATTGGGTGAAAGTAAAGGAAGGACGAGGATGTAAATATAACTGACTAACACAAAGGACGACGAGTCATGGAGGAAACCAAGACCACACCACCGGAATATAAGAGTAGATTGCCAATAGAGGGGCAAAATACGCAAGAACAAACCAATACTGTTCGGTTTGATTTAGAGGCCTATATGCCTTTACTTGAAGATGCAGACATTTCTGATGCTCAGAAAATGGAATTGCTGCGGTCTTTATATGCCATTATGGCGAGCTTTGTTGATCTGGGTTTTTCTTTGAAAGCTCCTGCTTGTGGACAAGCAACAAAAGATACGGACACTTCAGCCAATGCGTTGCGTGATCATGTATACTCTTCTCATCACAATTTTAATGAACGCATTGAAAATGCTGCACGCTCCGATAAGGATGTTGCAGGGGAAGGAGTCAAAACATGACCCACCAAACTATCACACAAAAAACGGCAATCATTTACTGCAGAATCTCTTCTTTAAAGCAGGCGTCTGATGGGGATGGCTTGAATAGCCAAGAGCATCGATGTCGTCAGTATGCTGCACAAAAAGGCTATGAGGTTGAGGCGGTTTTTCCAGACTCAATCACGGGTGGCGGAGATTATCTCAAGCGCCCTGGTATGGTTGCGCTGCTATCTTATCTTGATGCTCAAGCTGCCAGCGGAAAAGAATATGTCGTTATTTTTGATGACCTCAAAAGGCTTGCGAGAGATACATCGGCCCATATTGCGCTTAGGCAAGAGCTGTCATCTCGCAAGGCAACGGTTGAGTCTTTAAACTTTAAGTTTGAAGAAAGCCCTGAAGGAACCTTCATTGAAACGATCCTTGCTGCGCAAGGGCAGTTAGAGCGGGAGCAAAATTCTCGGCAAGTTCGCCAGAAGATGATAGCCCGTGTTGAAAAAGGATTTTGGGTATTCCGCGTACCTGTTGGTATGAAATACGTGCCATGCAAAGGTGGCGGAAAAACTCTAGTGCGAGATGAGCCTCTTGCGTCTATTTGCGCCGAGGCCTTGGAAGGTTTTGCGAGTAATCGTTTCGCGTCACAAACTGAAGTGCTGCGTTGGCTGGAAGCTCAACCTGAATTTCCCAAAGACAAACCAAACGGCACGTTGCGGCCTCAGACCGTAACGCGCTTTTTAGGCAAAGAGGTTTATGCCGGATTGGTAGCCTCAAAAGCATGGGGTGTGTCTCTTCGAGATGGACAACATGAAGGCCTAATTTCAGTGGCCACTTATGAGAAGATCCAGAGAAAGCTCAAAGAGGGTGTTTATGCACCAACGCGCGTTGATACGCATGCAGACTTTGCATTGCGTGGTGCTGTAAAATGCGGGGGCTGCGGATATCATCTGACAGGTGGCTGGTGTAAAGGTAAGAGGAAAAAATATCCGTATTATTTCTGTGTGAACCGTGATTGCGATCAAAAATCTAAAACGATCCCTCGCGATAAGCTCGAAGGAGAGTTCGGGGAACTACTGGGTGAGCTTCAGCCCACACCTGAGCTCGTTAGCATAGCAAAGGCCATGCTAATTAATTGTTGGAATCAGCGCCTTGCGCGTGCTGAGGAGACAGCATTGGCGTTTCGAGCAGAAGCTGAAGCCTGTGAGGCTCAAATCAGTGACTTGGTCGATAGAATTGTAGAATCAACTAACCCGCGCGTGATTAAGGCTTATGAAGATAAAATCTTAGAAGCCGAAAAGCGGAAGCTCGTAATGTTGGAAAAAGCAGCTCAAACCAACAAACCGTCAATGCCATTAGAGAGTTTGATTGAACACGCCTTAAGGTATGTGTCAGCGCCAAAAAGTCTATGGGATTCAAAGGTTTTGGAGTTGCGTAGGTTGGTGCTTAGGCTGACCTTCAGCACTCATCTGAGTTATTTGAAAGGGCGCGGTATTAAACACCCTGAAACGACAGCGCCGTTTAAATTATTTAATCATATCAAACAATTAGGAGAAGATATTATGACCTCACGCCCTGAATTCGCTTTTGCGGAAGGAATGGTGCCGTCGGGGAGAATTGAACTCCCGACCTCAGCCTTACCAAGGATGCGCTCTACCACTGAGCTACGACGGCAAATATCGCGAATGCAGCCAAAATAGCCGCAGCGAGGGATCCGCATAGCCGATCTAGTCATTGAAGAAAAGACCTAAGATGGCTATGAGAGTTCAATCATGACCGATAAAATTGAAAAACCGACAAAAAAATACCCTAAAGAAACGCGTGAAGAGCGGTTGTCAGCAGCATTGCGCGCTAACCTTCGACGTCGAAAAGCGGTAAAGAAGAAAAAAAAGAGTGTTCAAACTGATTCTCCGCCTACCTCGGAAAATCACGAAGAATAAAATTCCCAAACTGCGCCTTGTTTGCGCCTTTAATCTAGGCTTTCGTCCCCTATGGACAAATTAGTAATTACCGGAAATGGCCCCTTAAATGGTGAGATAGTCATCTCAGGAGCCAAAAATTCAGCGCTTAAACTAATGGCAGCATGTCTTTTGACTGATGAACCATTGGTTTTGTCTCGGATGCCAAATTTGGCGGATACGCGTTTTTTATCTGAATTATTGGCGTCATTAGGTGTCGAAGTGTATTGGCCCAAGGGCGAGAATACCTGTCATCTCAACGCTGCCACTTTAAAAACTACGATCGCGCCTTATGAGCAGGTGCGTAAAATGCGTGCGAGTTTTAATGTTTTGGGGCCGCTTCTGGCGCGTGAGGGGCATGCTACTGTGTCTTTACCCGGCGGGTGTGCGATTGGCGCTAGGCCCGTGGATTTACACTTAAAAGCTTTTGAGGCTATGGGTGCGGATCTCGTTATTGAGCAGGGATATGTCAAAGCAGCAGCGATTCGCGGACTCAAAGGCGCTGATATTGAGCTGCCTTTCCCTTCCGTTGGTGCAACTGAACACACAATGTTGGCGGCAACTTTGGCAAAAGGCACAACACGGATAAAAAACGCAGCGTGTGAACCGGAGATTCAAGATCTTGCTTCTTGTTTGAATGCAATGGGCGCAAATGTGTCTGGTGCAGGAACAAGCACGATTACAATTGAAGGTGTTGAAAAGCTGCATGGACACAAGCACCTTGTTATGGCTGACCGTATCGAAGCGGGTACTTATGCTATGGCTGTTGCGGCAACAGGTGGGGATGTCTTATTGAAAGACGCACCTGTTGAGGGGCTTGCGGCAATGATTGAACACCTTGAAAAAGCAGGTGTTTCAGCAAAGCCTGAAGCTGAAGGCTTGAGAATTAAACGCGGTGAAGGGCGATTAAAGGCTGTAAATGTTGTGACCGCACCTCACCCCGGATTTCCAACTGACCTTCAAGCTCAGTTTATGGCTTTGATGAGCACTGCTGATGGCGTTTCTACCATTACAGAGAACATTTTTGAAAATCGCTTTATGCATGTGCCGGAATTGTCGCGTTTAGGAGCAAAGATTCAGGTGAAGGGTAATGAAGCGGTTGTGACAGGTGTGGAGAAGCTAAAAGCTGCCCCTGTTATGGCAACTGATTTGCGTGCGTCTGTGTCATTGGTCATTGCTGGACTTGTGGCAGATGGTGAGACGACGGTTAGTCGTGTTTATCATTTGGACAGAGGGTTTGAGCGACTTGAAGAGAAATTGGAAGCTTGTGGTGGTAAGGTTGTTCGGGCTGTTGAGTAGATAGTCATCGAAACAATCTGAAGCGTTTTAAGAGCAGCCACCATTAAGTGAGCAGATGAACTGGAAAGCACGATGAAAAAACCATCACCTCTCAGGTTATATGCCGAGGATGCTGAAGGTGTTGAGATCATTTCTTCCATTACACAGGATGGGGTTGCGAAGATAAACGGCCTATCTTTTGAGAAGAAACTTCATCGCTTTTCTATTGAAATGAACCGCTTTAATTGGGAGTTGCCCAACTCAAAAAAGCCGTATTTTCGAACTCGTTCATTGTTGGCTGTAGATGGTGTTTTGAATGTGAGAGCGCGTAATCTACCTCAACAATCGTCTGATGCAGTCATTTCTTTGTTGGCAATTGTTTTTAAAGGTGAAGAAGAGCAACCAAATGGTGTCGTTAATTTGCAGTTTGCAAATAATGTTGAAATAGAGTTGGAAGTTGAATGTGTCGACTTATCTTTAATAGACTCTGATACCTCATGGCCGACATTGAAGAAGCCTAAACACAAGATTGCCGCTAAGAAAGCTAAGACATAATGGCTCGCCGATTTAATATACTAGAAAACGCTACAGATTTTGACGGTTTTAAAGCCTTCATGAAAGAACCACGCGGCGGCGGTTCTTTGGATGTTTCTGTCGCGGCGAATATCGTTGATGATGTAAAAAACAGAGGTGCAGTAGCCGTTGTTGAATACACAACTAAATTTGATAAATTGGATCTGAATGTTTCAACGCTAGCAAGTTCTCAAGTTGATTTGGAAGCACTTGCCTCAAAATGTCCTGAAAATGTGAAAGCAGCCATAAAGTTTGCTGCCAAACGTATCGAATACTATCATGCTCAACAGATGCCTTCAGATCACCGCTTTGTTGATGATGACGGCGTTGATATGGCGTGGCGTTGGGGGCCGATTGATGCAGTTGGTTTATACGTGCCGGGCGGGCGGGCAAGTTATCCCAGTTCAGTCTTGATGAATGCGATCCCAGCAAAAGTTGCTGGTGTGAAGCGCATGGTGATGGTTGCACCCGCACCAGAGGGAAACTTAAATCCAGCCGTAGCGTATGCGGCGCTGACCGTTGGAATTACCGAATTTTATCCTATCGGCGGTGCTCAAGCAGTTGCGGCCCTAGCCTATGGCGCAGGTCCGCTTTTGCCGGTTGATAAGATTGTGGGCCCAGGAAATGCATTTGTTGCAGCAGCAAAAAGAATTGTGTTTGGAGATGTCGGTATTGATACAATCGCTGGTCCGTCAGAGATCACTGTCGTTGCTGATGGTAAAAACGATCCGACTTGGATTGCAGCCGACCTTCTCTCTCAATGTGAGCATGATCCGGCTGCACAATCTATTTTGATTACATCGGATCAAGGTTTTGCAGATAAGGTCGAAATTGCTATAAAAGAGCAGTTGGAATCCCTTTCCACCCAAGCAACAGCAACAACAGCTTGGGAAAATCATTGTGCAATCGTAATCGCTCCAATGGATAGAGCGGCTCAGCTTGTTGATATAATTGCGCCGGAACATGTTGAGTTTGCAGTTGATGATCCTGAAGAGCTTGTTGATTCGGTACGTCATGCGGGTGCAATGTTTGTAGGCCGGTATGGTCCCGAGGCATTGGGAGATTATGTGACTGGTTCGAATCACGTATTGCCAACTTCTGGTGCTGCGCGGTTTTCTTCAGGGCTTTCATCCCTTGATTTCATGAAAAGAACATCGATTCAGCGGATAAGTGTTGAAGCTTTTGCTGCTTTGTCGGAAGCTGCTGAAACTTTAGCTATTGCTGAAGGCTTGCCGGCACACGCAAAATCTGTGTCTATTCGCAAGAATTGATAGCGAGCGAGATAATGGATGAAAAAAATAAAATAGCGTCTATTCACTTAGACGATGAAACTTTATCAGCTGCTGGCCCAGACGCAGAGCATGAGCGGCGGGTCGCTATTTTCGATTTGATTGAAAATAACTACTTCAAGGTTGAGGGTGTTGATCCTTCAGGTCCTTATGATGTCACTCTTTCCTTGATGGATCAAAAACTGGTGTTTGCCATTCGCAACCCTAGTGCAGAAGAAATGAAGTTTATTATGTCTTTGATGCCGTTTAAGCGGATTATCAAAGATTATTTTCAGATTTGCCAAAGTTATCATGATGCAATTCGTTCTTCATCACCATTGAGAATAGAGGCAATTGATATGGGACGACGCAGCCTTCATAATGAGGGGTCTGAGTTGTTATCCCAAAGACTTGAAGGCAAAGTTGTACTCGATTTTGATACTTCTCGTCGTTTATTTACATTAATTTGCGCTTTGCACCAAAAGGGTGGTCCCGTGTAATGGCTAGTGATGCGGACATTCAGTCCGTTTTGTTTGTTTGTACTTACAATGCTGTGCGTTCGATTATGGCTGAAGCACTATTAAAAGGTATTTGTGGGCGTCAGAAATATGTTCAATCTGCGGGAGTTCATATGGGCGGTGAGCCCGACGTGTTCGTAATTGCTGCGATGAAAGAAGTTGGAATTGATGTTTCACATCATTCCCCTAGAGCATTATCAGACATGAATGAGGGTAGTTTTGATCTGATTATTGCGCTTTCAGAGGAAGCGCATCTTTTTGCAATTGAAGAAACTCGCACAGAATCAGTGGACATTGAGTTCTGGCCGACATACGACGCTACTTCAACAACGGGTTCGCGAGACCGTAAAATGGAAGCGTATCGTGAAGTTAGGGATCAATTGCTAGCGAAGATTAAAGATAGATTCGCTAAATAGATGAATTTCTGATTATAAGACCCTAAATATAGAATGCGAATTAAACTGTAATTCGCGTAGCCGATCGAGGAGTATATGGCGAAAGAAGAATTATTGGAATTTTCCGGAACGATTGTGGAATTGCTACCGAATGCAACTTTCCGTGTGAAATTGGAAAACGACCACGAAATCATTGCCCACACTGCGGGTAAGATGCGTAAGAACCGTATTCGTGTCCTAACAGGCGACAAAGTGCTTGTGGAGATGACACCATATGACCTGACTA
>NZ_JBZXVU010000036.1:0-3166 GCF_058892565.1 Hirschia sp.
AGCCCCAGGATGTGATGAGCCGACATCGAGGTGCCAAACTCCGCCGTCGATGTGAACTCTTGGGCGTCATCAGCCTGTTATCCCCGGAGTACCTTTTATCCGTTGAGCGATGGCCCTTCCACACAGGACCACCGGATCACTATGACCCACTTTCGTGTCTGCTCGACTTGTCAGTCTCGCAGTCAGGCAGGCTTATGCCATTGCACTCGTCGAACGATTTCCGACCGTTCTGAGCCTACCATCGCGCGCCTCCGTTACGATTTAGGAGGCGACCGCCCCAGTCAAACTCCCCACCATACAAGGTCCCGGATCCCGATAAGGGACCGCGGTTAGACATCATCGAGGACAAGGGTGGTATTTCAAGGATGGCTCCACCAGAACTGGCGCTCTGGTTTCATAGCCTCCCACCTATCCTACACATGCCATCGATAATGCCATTGTAAAGCTAGAGTAAAGGTTCACGGGGTCTTTCCGTCTGACCGCGGGTACCCCGCATCTTCACGGGGAATTCAATTTCGCTGAGTCGATGTTGGAGACAGTGGGGAAGTCGTTACTCCATTCGTGCAGGTCGGAACTTACCCGACAAGGAATTTCGCTACCTTAGGACCGTTATAGTTACGGCCGCCGTTCACCTGGGCTTCAATTCGAGGCTTGCACCCCTCCTTTTAACCTTCAGGCACCGGGCAGGAGTCAGACCCTATACGTCGTCTTGCGACTTCGCAGAGCCCTGTGTTTTTGATAAACAGTCGCCACCCCCTAGTTTGTGACCCTCTCTGGAATTACCCAAAGAGGCACGCTTATCCCGAAGTTACGCGTGTAATTTGCCGAGTTCCTTCAACATCGTTCTCTCAAGCGCCTTGGCATGCTCTGCCTGTCTACCTGTGTCGGTTTCGGGTACGGTCTAATGGTGGAGCTATTTCCTGGAACTGCTTGGCGGCATACCCAATCCAATAAGGGCACACAACTTCCACAATCCGTCACTACCACCTGGTTCAGGAATATTAACCTGATTCCCATCGTCTACGCATTTCTGCCTCGACTTAGGGGCCGACTAACCCTGCGCTGATTAACATTGCGCAGGAAACCTTAGACTTTCGGCGAGCGGGTCTCTCACCCGCTTTGTCGCTACTCATGTCAGCATTCTCACTTCTGATATCTCCAGCCAACCTCACGATTGACCTTCACAGACTTACAGAACGCTCCGCTACCACATTTACATGTCCACAATTTCGGCGAACGGCTTTAGCCCCGTTACATTTTCGCCGCAGAAACGCTTGACCAGTGAGCTGTTACGCTTTCTTTAAAGGATGGCTGCTTCTAAGCCAACCTCCTGGTTGTTTCAGCATTTCCACATGCTTTTCCACTTAGCCGTTACTTGGGGGCCTTAATTGGTGGTCAGGGTTGTTTCCCTCTTCACTACGGACGTTAGCACCCGCAGTGTGTCTGCCGTATATTACTCGTAGGTATTCGGAGTTTGGTTAGGATCAGTAAGACGGTGAGTCCCCATAGCCCATCCAGTGCTCTACCCCCTACGGTATTCGTACGACGCTCTACCTAAATAGATTTCGCGGAGAACCAGCTATCACCAGGTTTGATTGGCCTTTCACCCCTAGTCACACGTCATCCCAGAGCTTTTCAACGCTCAAGGGTTCGGTCCTCCAGTGCATGTTACTGCACCTTCAACCTGCACATGACTAGATCACCTGGCTTCGGGTCTAATCCCAC
The DNA here is from genome assembly GCF_058892565.1 of Hirschia sp. Taxonomy (NCBI): domain Bacteria; kingdom Pseudomonadati; phylum Pseudomonadota; class Alphaproteobacteria; order Hyphomonadales; family Hyphomonadaceae; genus Hirschia; species Hirschia sp. The sequence continues at coordinate 1,726 of NZ_JBZXVU010000036.1, forward strand.
AAACTCGACGCCCTATTCAGACTCGGTTTCCCTGTGCCTACACCTATCGGCTTAAGCTTGCTTGTGAGACTAAGTCGCTGACCCATTATACAAAAGGTACGTGGTCACTCCGAAGAGCTCCCACTGCTTGTAGGCATTCCGTTTCAGGATCTGTTTCACTCCCCTCGTCGGGGTGCTTTTCACCTTTCCCTCACGGTACTTGTTCACTATCGGTCAGTATGGAGTACTTAGGCTTGGAGGGTGGTCCCCCCATGTTCAGACAGAATTTCACGTGTTCCGCCCTACTCTAACGGCTTATCATTTTACACTTACGGGACTATCACCCACTATGGTTTGGCTTTCCATCCAATTCAGTTTATTTCAAAGCTCGGCCTGGTCCGCGTTCGCTCGCCACTACTAACGGAGTCTCGGTTGATGTCCTTTCCTACGGGTACTGAGATGTTTCAGTTCCCCGCGTTCGCTCTTTAACCCTATGTATTCAGGTTAAAGTATCTCGTTTATGAATTAGTAGATCCAAACACCACCCTAAGGTCATGCTTAAAACCACTAAATCTGAGATGGGTTTCCCCATTCAGAAATCTATGGATCAAAGGTTGCTCGCACCTCCCCACAGCTTATCGCAGCGTGCCACGTCTTTCATCGCCTCATACTGCCAAGGCATTCCCGGAATGCCCTTTTGACGCTTGATCACTCAACAATACCCATGCGCAGAGAAGAACATGTCGGTGTTCTAAACCTTGCTATGGATCGTTGTCAGACGATACTTAGTTTTACGTGTTCATCCTCGAGGAAAACGCCGGTGTAATGGCGCGGATGAACAACCTCCTTACAATGTCAATCCATCTAGAACCAGAAGTCCTAGACGAAACTTGTGTTACAGCGAACCTATGAGATAGATTAAGTTAAATGGTGGAGCCGGACGGGATCGAACCGACGACCTGAAGCTTGCAAAGCTACCGCTCTCCCAACTGAGCTACGGCCCCTTATCGATATTGCTACCGAATTCATTGAACCACAATCAGGATAAGCAATGGTGGGTCTGGGAAGACTTGAACTTCCGACCTCACCCTTATCAGGGGTGCGCTCTAACCACCTGAGCTACAGACCCATTGCTTCTATGCAAGGGTATGCTCAGTGTTGCGCATTGCCCTGCCCTATCGGGGCTCGCTGTTCTCAGTCAACAAAAACCATATTGTTGTCGATGACTGAGATGGAAGAGAAACGAAGACGGCGACATGCCGCTATGTTTTTGTTGTCACTCACATACTGGATAAAGAGTATATGGTGCAACTTAATGCTAGAGAAGTTGACGAAATCAATAAATTGAAATTCCTCAACATCCTTAGAAAGGAGGTGATCCAGCCGCAGGTTCCCCTACGGCTACCTTGTTACGACTTCACCCCAGTCGCTTAGCCTACCGTGGTCCGCTGCCTCCAAAAGG
>NZ_JBZXVU010000037.1:0-51750 GCF_058892565.1 Hirschia sp.
AAACACAAGAAGGTGTGCTGATCATCGCTTTTGAATATGCTGATGATAATGATCTTCTTATTTTGGACCTAAAAGACCTTCGCAAACTTTTGATCCATGTCACTGAAGTGCGAGATGAGATCCAGAAAGAATATGGAAATGTGTCTCCAAGTTCTGTGGGGGCGATACAGCGTCGATTGCTTGTTCTTGAACGCGATGGCGCTGAAGAATTTTTCGGTGAACCTGCGCTTGAGTTAGAAGATTTTATGCGCACGACGCGAGATGGGCGCGGATATGTATCTATTCTGGATGCAACGACACTGATCAATTCACCAAAATTGTATTCGACATTTCTGCTTTGGCTATTGTCTGCATTGTTTGAAGAACTTCCAGAGGTGGGTGATCCTGATAAGCCTAAAATGGTGTTCTTCTTTGATGAAGCACATTTGCTATTTGATGATGCGCCAAAGGCGTTGATTGATAAAATCGAGCAAGTGGTGCGTTTGATCCGGTCTAAAGGTGTGGGTGTTTATTTTGTAACTCAAAATCCACGCGACCTGCCAGACAGTGTGCTGGCGCAATTGGGCGCGCGGGTTCAACATGCATTGCGTGCCTATACGCCATCTGAGCGCAAAGCCATTAAAGCGGCAGCGCAAAGTTTCCGCGAAAACCCTGATATTGATACAGAGACAGCTATCACTGAACTAGGAGTGGGTGAGGCGCTTGTGTCTACTCTGGATTTGAAAGCTGCACCTTCTATTGTTCAACGTACATTGATCCGTCCGCCTTCATCGCGCATGGGGCCGGTGACGGATGCTGAACGCAAAATAGTGATCGAGAATAGTCCCGTCTTTGGGAAATATGATGACGCTGTCGACCGCGAAAGTGCGTATGAACTGCTAAGTGAGCGCGAGGCAAAAGCAGCAAAAGAAGAGGCTGAATTGCTTGAAGCTGAAGCCAAAGCAAAGGAACAAGCGGCCAAGGCAAAGAAACGCAAACCAACATCGCGGCGTCAAACAGCGACTGAAGCAGCGACCAAATCTATGATGAGGACGGCTGCTAGAGAGCTAACCAAATATGTATTGCGCGGCGTGTTTGGCGGGCGTAGCCGCTAGAGAATGACGCACAGGTAATAAAACTGTGAACGCTCAATGTGTTAATAATGGTGACTTGTAGCTGTATGGTCTGCTATAGTCAGCTCAACTATGGAAGTGTGTGCACTTGCTGCGCTTCAATAAACGAAGGAATACATCATGCGCCAGTCTTTATTTGCTCTAGTTACAGTGTCAGCTCTGGCTATCAGCGCTTGTGCCACTCAGCCTGCTTACAAACAAGCAACTTCCTATAATGGAAGAGGTTATTCAGACCAAATTATTGAATCTAATCGTTTTTATGTGTCATTCAAAGGTAATTCCACAACGCCGCGCGATGAAGTGGAAACATTTCTATTGCTTCGCGCTGCTGAGCTAACATTAGAAAACGGATTTGATTATTTCGTTGTTGTTGAGCGCGAGACGGAAACAAAAAGTCGTATGCAGTCTAGTCCCTTTGGTGGACATTATTCTCGCTATGGATTTGGATATTCTTATTTTCACCCGCGTAGCGGCTGGTATGGAATGTATGATCCATTCTGGAGCCGTGGGTCATATGATTACAACCAAATCACGAAATATGAGGCATCTTCCGAGATTGTTATGCATTCAGGGAAAAAGCCCAAAGACGAGCTTCGTGCATTTGATGCCCGTGATGTTGTCAAAAACATAGGGCCGACAGTTCAACGCTCATAAACAGCGCGGTTAACTGATCCACTTTAGCAGGCAACCATAGATATAATGGCTCATGATCACATGCCTGCGGGCCGAATGAACCCGCCGGAAGCAGCGGAAATTACAAAGCAAACTGTTTTGATTTCAGTTACAGTGGCTTCAATCCTTATTGGGTTGAAACTGTGGGCTTGGTTCGTATCTGGTTCGGTGTCTGTGTTAGCATCATTGGCAGATTCTGGGTTGGATCTGGCGGCGTCATTGGTAACTTTGGGGGCTGTAATATATGCGGCTGTTCCACCTGATGCTGATCATAGATATGGGCATGGAAAGGCTGAGGGGTTTGCTGCATTAATGCAAGCAGGCCTTGTCGGCGCTTCATCTGCATTGATTGCGCGAGAAGCGTTTGATCGCTTTTTTGATCCTCGACCGATGGAAGAGGGCGTTATTCCAATTGTTGTGATGCTGATTTCAATCGGTTTAACGCTGGGATTAATCTACTTTCAAACGCGCGCCTTAAAGAAGACTGGCTCTATCGCGACGGCGGGAGACCGTGCGCATTATATGGCGGATTTGGGGGCAAATGTTGCGGTGATTATTGGGGTTGCGGGCGCTTCTTTTCTGAAAATTCCGTTGATTGATCCGATTATCGGGCTTGGTGTTGCGATCTGGCTGGCTTTTGGGGCGCTAGATGTCGCCAAAGAAGCATTTAATCAACTCATGGATCGGGAATTAAGCGATGAAGCGCGCACGCGGATTATTGCGTTGGCGCAAGGTGATAGTAAAGAATGGTTTGTGCATGATTTAAGAACCCGTTCTGCGGGGCCAATTATTCACATACAATTCCATCTAGATTTACCCAATACCAGTTCGCTGGCTGAAGCGCACGATATTATGGTAGAGTGTGAAAAACGAATCTTATCTGAATTCCCCGGAGCCGATATTCTTATCCATCCAGATCCTAAAGATGCAGTTCCTCACGGTACCGACTTTTTCAAATCGATGAGACAAGAAATAGCTCCAGATACATAAAGCGGAACCGTATTGATGCGCACTTTATATCACTGGATATTGGACCCGTTTTCACGTTGTGTACGCATTGCTCTTGCAGAGAAAAAGATCGAATTTGCATTAGAAACATCATCTCCGTTTGAAGCGGATTCAGAAGCGCAGAAGCTAAACCCTATAGGCGGTGCTCCAGTATTGGTTGATATGTCAGCTGCCGGCCGGGTTATTATTTCAGAGCCGCGTGCCATTTTAGAATATATTGATGAAGTTTATGCGGGTTATCCTTTATTGCCTAAGAACCCCGTTGATCGTGCTGAAGTGCGTTGGGTTATGGGGTGGCTGGAGCGCGGCTTTGAAAATGATGTAAATGCCACATTGCTGCGTGAACGTATCATGATGCGTTATTTACGCGCCGGGAGACCCAATACGAGCGCATTGCGCGAAGGCGCAAAAGCGCTGGATGGATATCTTAAACATATTGAAGCGATAACCGCTGTTCGTCCTTATTTGGCGGGGGATGATTATACGCTCGCTGATGTCAGCGTAGCTGCGCATTTGTCTTGTTTGGATTATTTTGGGGATGTTGTTTGGAACCGATTTGAAAATACGAGCAGCTGGTATCTTCGTATGAAAAGTCGAGCTAGTTTTAGAGAAATACTCAAAGATAGTTTGGAGGGTGTGCTGCCAGCTCCACATTATGCAGAGCTGGATTTTTAGACCCAGTATTATTGATCCAACAAGGGAACACTCATACCGCGACCAACGGCTGCGCGTTGCCCGATAATATCAAGCCAGCGCAATATGTTTGGGAGGGATGATGTATCATCTTCAGCAAGGTTGAAGCCTGCTTTTACCCATGGATAGAGTGCCATATCAGCGATGGTATATTCGCCCGTGACATAGTTTTTATTTTCCAATTGTTTATCTAAAACAAGATGAAGGCGATGCACTTCATTTTTAAAACGCCTAAAAGCATAGTCACTAAATTCTGGTTTTTCAGCTAAGTTTTTGAAGTGATAAAATTGACCCGTCATGGGGCCATATCCACCAATTTGCCACATTAGCCATTGAAGCGTGAGTGATCTTTCAATGGGGGAGGTGGGCAGAAATTTTCCAGTCTTTTCTGCCAGATAGATTAGTATCGCTCCGCTTTCAAATATGTTGATTGGGCCTTTGGGGGTGTCAGTGTCGGTGATGGCAGGAATTTTATTGTTGGGGGAGATTTTTAGGAATTCAGGATCGAATTGTTCTTCCTTACCTATATTGATAGGGTGAGCTATGTAATCCAAACCGGTTTCTTCAAGCATAATCGAAATTTTCTGGCCGTTTGGAGTGTTCCACGTGTATAGATTTATCATCTATTGCATCCTGTAATTTTAAGCTGGTCGTATTTGCTTTAATGACTGTAAACTGAAAATAGATTTGAAAAGTAACTAGACCTTCATTTGGTTCGGTGCAGTGTATTTCGCAATATGGATATTTAGACGAGGTCGTCACAAATGAGTGATTTGCAAACAGCTAAAGATATTCTCACTAGACTTGTTGGTTTTGATACGACTTCGCGTGATTCCAATTTGGAATTAATTGAATGGGTTAGAGCTTATCTTGAACCTTTCGCTTCGCAAATCAATATCCTGCACAATGAAGAAGGCAATAAAGCCAATTTGTGGGCGCGTATTGGGCCTGATGTTGCTGGTGGGATTGTATTATCGGGTCATTCGGATGTTGTGCCTGTGGATGGTCAACCTTGGTCAACACCGCCGTTTGAACTGACAGAAAAAGATGGCAAATTATTTGGTCGTGGGTCTTGCGATATGAAAGGCTTTCTCGCGCTTGCACTTGCGTTCGCACCAGAAATGGCGGCAGCGGATTTAAAGAAACCTTTCTACATTGCTATTTCTTATGATGAAGAGATTGGCTGTGCTGGTGTGCTCAGCATGATTGATGAGCTTGTTAGTCTGGAATCAAAACCATCAATCTGTTGGGTGGGAGAGCCAACGCTTTGGGGCGTGGTGACAGGTCATAAGGGCATATGCAATCACGAAGTTGTTGTGACCGGTATGGAGATGCATTCAAGCCTGCCGCATCTAGGCGCATCTGCCATTCATGAAGCATTGGAAATTATGGGTGTGCTGCGCGACACTGCGAAATGGTTAAAGGAAACAGCACCAAGCGAAAGCTTGTTTGAGCCACCTCATGCCACATTGACCATTGGTGTTGTTGAAGGCGGTACAGCTGCCAATATTATTGCGAGAGAATGTCGCTTTTTGTTTGATTTAAGATCGCCCCCTGGTGTGGATGCAGCGCAAACTTTAATTCCATTTTATGAAAAAGTTGAAGAAGTGGATGCGCGATTGAAGGCTTTCCATCCATCTTGTGGCGTTGAGGTTGTGAAATTATCGGATGCGCCACCACTAGGAACTGAAGAAGATGGTCCGGCTGAATTGTTAGCACGATCTTTGACCGGAGATAACCAAACGCGGTTAGTGGGCTATTGCGCAGAAGCAGGGCAATTTCAGAACGCTGGCTTGTCCACTATCGTATGTGGACCGGGCTCAATTGAACAAGCGCATCAGCCAGATGAATTTGTCGCTGTTTCGGAGTTGGAAACAGGAATTGGCATTATGAAGAAAATGCTCAACACAATGGTGTGATAATTCAGGCTATATATTGACTTTGGTTAGCTATTTGCATGTCTGCTATTTGTAATGAGTTGTTTTAATTTAGAGATTTTCTTTTTCGCTTAAATGTGAACGAAACCGGGGCAAGGGGAGCTTCTTCTAAAATGCCAGTTATTCTGTTTCTTATTGGTATTCTGGCATTGGGTGTTGCCGTGCTTATGAGAGCGCCGCGCAAGAGCAATGCTTTTTTGCCAATTGCTAGTTTTACCGGCGGGCTGATTGTGAGTGCAATATGTATTGCTGGGGCGGCACGTCTTTTTGACTTTCAACGTACAACCGATTTTGATCATTTTACAGCCAATAGTATTGAAGTGACTGCGGCGGATGACGCGCCGATTGCTTTGTTTTTGGGAGCTAGTCTTTCTCGAAATGCGATTGATGATGAGCGTTTGACCCAATTACTGCGCGAAAAAGGATATCCACATCGCGCGATCAATCTGTCTCTTGAAGGATCTTCACTGCAAGAACGCAACAAAGCTTTGCTTGAATACTTAAAACGTGCACCCAGAGCACCCGATGTGGTGTTTTTGAGCGTGGTGCAGGAATTTGATGAATTGTCAGCCTATGTATTTAAGGTCGCGAAATTTTCAGATCGCGCCATTGATCAGTTTGACCGTGAGGCCGCTGAATGGGCTGGTTTAGGTATTGTCGGCGGTGCGTGTTATGGCACAGTTGGATGTATTAAGGACATTGTCTTTGGCGGTATTCATCTCACGCTGAACTCACTAAATGTCGGTTTGCTTTCAAGTGGCGAACGTTTCTCCGATGTTGAAAAAAAGCCCGCTTATGATCCACAGACTAATCCACGCCAAGAACAGACACTCGATGAAATTGTTGAGGGTCTTGAAGAGGTTTTGCCGACGGAAGCAACAAATGGTCCACATTGGGCAATGAGCTTTAGAGCAATGCAGCGAGGGCATTTAAAAGATGCCGGTGTTCGGAGAATAAGTTATTATGCGCCGCCAACAGTGGATGCTGGCATTCGCGCTTATACTCAAAATGTGTGCGCGGGGGAGTTGGTTAAGTTCAATTGTATTCCGGCCAATGACCCAATATTGCTTGATCAACTAAAGTCTCAAATATGGTTTGACCCTGAGCATTTATTGGCTGACGGCGCGCAGATCTATACAAGCTGGCTTGCAGACAAGATAGATGAGACTGGAGCGCTGAAATGATTTTTACAGACGCAATTTTTCCAATATTTCTGACACTTGTTTTTGCCGCGCATTGGTTGCTGCCAGCTAAATTTAAAGAAACGCGCCTGATGGTATTGTTGGGTGCAAGCGCGATTTTCTATGGATGGTGGGATGTCCGCTTTCTGGCGCTTATTGGTGTCGTCATCGCTATTGCATGGGGCGCAGGCCTGTATGCGGGTGACAAATCGCTGGACGAGAAACAGCGCAACAGGGCGACAATGTTGGGTGTTACCGCCAATTTGCTGATCCTTGGTGTTTTCAAATATTTCAATTTCTTTGCTGATAGCTTTATTGATCTGCTCAATTTGGTTGGGGTGAATGCGAACCCTTCGACATTGAAGATTATTCTGCCAGTTGGGGTGAGCTTTTATATCTTTCAGGCGATTAGTTTTATTGTCGATGTGCGCCGTGAAGAATTAGCCGTTGAAACGCGGATACGACGCGTTGCACTATATATTGCTTTCTTCCCGCAGCTAGTGGCTGGTCCTATTGTGCGTGCGGCTGGATTCTTTCCGCAGATGGAAAAAGACCGCAAATTATCTAGCGAGATTATGCTGTCAGGTCTGCGTTTCTTTGCGATTGGTTGGGTATATAAGGCCGGCTTTGCCGACAATATCGCGCCATTTGTCGATCCCGTATTCGGTAATCCGATGGTGGCGGGCGATTCAGATGTGTCCAACTGGACCAATTTATCGCTAGTTGGTGCAACTTTCGCATTTGGCGCGCAGATTTATTTTGATTTTGCTGGCTATTCCATGATGGCGATTGGGGTGGCGCGTTGGTTTGGCTTTTTCATTCCGCGTAACTTTGACTTTCCATATTTATCAACATCGATTGCTGATTTCTGGCGACGTTGGCACATATCCCTATCTAGCTGGTTACGTGATTATCTATACATCTCGCTTGGCGGGAATAGGGCGGGTAAACTGCGCACATATGTCAATCTGTTTGCAACAATGTTGCTGGGCGGTTTATGGCATGGCGCGGCGTGGACGTTTGTAATTTGGGGTGCATTGCATGGGGCGGCCCTTGCTGTGCACCGTTTGTTGCTGGGGAATAAGAAGTATTTGATTGGCGGCGTGCTAGGTGCTGCAATCGGATTGGTTTTGACGCAGATGTTTGTCATCATGGTATGGGCACCATTCCGCGCTGAGAATATGGGCGATGTTTTGCAGGTTTGGGCAGCGTTTACTGGGCTACGTGATAGCTCTGAGGCGGTGAAGTCACTTGAATGGATTGTCTGGCTTGCACCCTTGGCTGTTATTCTGGATGGCATCTTAGGCAAAAGCGGCTTTTCAAAATTGTCTCGCTCGACAATCATGCGGCATCCGGCATTGTTTTGGGGGGCGTGCGGTGTATTTGCAGGCTGTGCCTTTGCATTCTTCCCGCTGCAAGCTGCACCCTTTGTGTATTTTCAGTTTTAGGGAAAAAGTAACGGGGATGGAATTGGCCCAAAGGCGACGGATGAACGAAATTCTGGATATTTAAATCGTTCATTGGTAAACGCCTCCAAATACCACTATATAGTAATTGGCACGTTCTAATTGTGGAGACTATTATAGGCATCGGTGAAATTCAGGAGTTGTTAAATTTGGCTAATAAAGTAGGTTGGCCGTTAGCTTTGGTATTTGGGATATCCTGTCTGACATTAACCATCTCAGGACACATGATCTATAAAAAGCTGTATCCACATGACACCTCTAGATCAGCTCAAACCACAAATGAAAATACTATAGTTGGTGATCAGTCGGTAATTCAAATTCCCGACATAGATGTTACTGGAAGCGCTGAGGTCAATCAGACCAATATCGGCAACGTCAACATTTATAGCGACACAAAGGTCCCGCCCAGAGTATCACGCCTGCCAACGGGATACAAAAAACATGGTTTAGACGGTATCGATGAAATCGAAATTTCGAGCCAAGAAATAGAAATAACACTCTCGTCAGGTAGGCAGGCTGATATAAAAGTTTGGGTTATTTCTAAGGATGGTTCTTGGAAGTCTGGAAAAGCGAGTTTAGGAAACTCACGAAAATTTGACGAATTTCTAAATAGCTCTCTTCTCGAACGCGAATTTGAAGAAGATGATGTTATTGTTTGTGCAGGTTTAGTTTCAAATAAAATGGATCCTAAACTTAAAGCTTCTGCCCCGAACATACGTGAAAACCATCTGGGACCATTATCCGATGATCGAGCAAGTAAGCTTTGTTATTTACTGGCAGAAAAGGCAAGATCCATTAAATCGACTTCTAGATTTATTGGTATTGGGCTTGGATACTCCCACAAAGATACCCAAACTAAAAATGAAGAATTGGGTCAAAGAGCTACTGTTTTTCTCGGTGTAAAGTCCCCCAAGGGAAAACCGTTTGAGAAATCAGATGTTGATGAAATTATACGTGGCATTCTATCCAATAAAGAAATTAAAGATTTTTCTCCCCAAGACTATTCTAGGGTGAAAGAGAAGAGGTCCATTTGCTGGATATCGGTAGAGCAAGGCGTATTTACGCATGATAATGATGAGTGCAATCGACAAAACTGAATGCCACCTTTTGACGATCAAATCCCAGCCTTCAAACACAAAAAAAGCCGCCGCTTCTGTGGAGAAGGGCGGCTCTTTAAATTAATAGCTCAGTTAATTTAGCTGAATTTCTTCAATAGAGCTTCAAGGATTTCGCGAGCTTGTGCGCTGTGTTCTTTGTCAGCGAGTGCGTAGCCAGCTTGAGCTTGGAGATAAAGCATTTTGTCACCGCAATCATAATCGTCACCGTCAAAACGGGACGCATAGAATTCTTGCTTCGCCATCAAACGTTCCATTGAGTCAGTCAACTGAATTTCATTACCAGCACCGGCGCTTTGTGTTTCAAGAAGCGCGAAAATTTCTGGCTGTAGGATATAGCGACCAGTGATTTTAAGATTGGAAGGTGCATCTTCAGTCGCTGGTTTTTCAACCATAGCATCCATCTTGATCAGCTTTTTGGAAACATCTGCACCAGCGGCTGGTTTGATCACACCATATTTGTGAACACGCTCCATCGGGACTTCATCCACAGCAATGATATTGCCACCAACTTCATTATAGCTGTCCATCATCTGCTTTAAGCACGAGACCTTGCTGTTGACCAAAACATCAGGAAGCAGAACAGCAAATGGTTCATCGCCGATAATGTCTTTGGCACATAAAACAGCATGGCCAAGACCTTTTGCTGTTTGTTGGCGCGTAAAGCTTGTTGATCCTGCAGGAAGCGTTGTCGCCTGTACTTCAGCTAAGATTGCCTCTTTGCCGGAACGTTTGGATAGACTGTCTTCTAGCTCATATGCGCTGTCAAAATAATCTTCGATAGCACCCTTATTGCGACCCGTTACAAAGACGATGTGTTCAATACCGGCTTCAAGCGCTTCACGAACCACGTGGTCGATTGCTGGACGATCAAATACCGGCATCATTTCTTTTGGAATCGATTTTGTTGCTGGTAGTACGCGTGTTCCAAATCCTGCGACAGGTAGAACTGCCTTACGTACGGGTTTAATAGCCATTTGTGGTCCTCTAACTTTATCGTCTGATACAATTTGTCCCGAAAATGGACGTTGAACTATAATCACAACATTATATGCAAATCACGGGACACATATCTTAAATATGTAATTGTCTGCTTACAGTAGAAAAATTACTCAACTGTGACGGATTTTGCTAGATTTCTAGGTTGATCCACATCAGTTCCTTTTTCCACAGCTACATAATAAGCAAGCAGCTGAATAGGCACTGAATATAAAATGGGTGCAATAAATGGATCACAGCTAGGCGCTATGAGGGTCCAAGCAGGTGTATCTGCACCGACCTTTGCACCATTCTCATCGGTGATTAGTAAAACTTTACCATGGCGAGCAGCAACTTCTTGCATGTTGGAAATTGTTTTTTCCAGCAATGGATCTGTTGGCGCGATCATAACAACGGGTGTGTTTTCATCAATCAGAGCTATCGGGCCATGTTTTAGCTCACCTGCGGCATAGCCTTCTGCGTGGATATAAGAAATTTCCTTAAGCTTGAGGGCACCTTCCATTGCGATAGGGAACATGGTGCCACGCCCCAGATAAAGAACGTCGCGCGCTTTGGATAGATCGACTGCGAGTTCTTTGGCTGCATTTTCAACCTTCAAGGCTTCTGTTATGCGACCTGGAATTTGCATGAGTTGTTCGGTGAGGTGTGTTTCGTCTTTTTCGGTAAGAACACCTCGTGCACGTCCTGCGATCACTGCTAAGCTGGCAAGGGAACATAATTGCGCGGTGAAAGCTTTTGTTGAGGCGACCCCAACTTCTGCACCGGCCAATGTTGGAAGAATTGCATCTGACTCACGGGCTATTGTAGAAGTAGGGACATTGACCACAGCTGCTGTCGTTAATCCATTTTCCTGACAATAGCGAAGTGCAGCAAGTGTATCGGCTGTTTCGCCTGATTGAGTCACAAAAATAGCAAGCGCATTTTTAGACAATGCGGGTTCACGGTATCGGAATTCAGAGGCGATATCTGTTTCTACTGGTAGTTTTGCGTATTTTTCAAACCAGTATTTAGCAACGCAACCGGCATAATAAGCTGTCCCACACGCAATAATGTAGACACGATCAAAAGAGGTAAAATCCAATTCCTGCTCATTGGGTAATTGGGCTGTTTGATCGACTGCGTTGACATAGGCACCGATTGTGCGCGCTGTTGATTCAGGTTGCTCAAAAATTTCCTTGAGCATGTAGTGGCGATAGGGACCTTTATCGACAACATCGGCAACGCCAAGCACTGTATCAATCGTATAAGCAACTTGTTCGCCGTCATCGTTGAAAACATTGATGCTGTGACGGGTGAGAGCACACCATTCGCCCTCTTTCAGATAGATGACTTTATCGGTGAAGGGGGCGACGGCAAAAGCATCAGAGCCTAGATAGGTTTCTTCATTTCCAACACCAATAATAAGGGGAGATCCTTTTCTCGCCCCAAACATAAGATCTTCTTCGCCTTTGATGATGATCGCGACACCAAAAGCACCGCGAAGTTTTGCAATTGTCGTTTTGACGGCTTCAAAAGGCGGCTTTCCGGCATCCAATTCAATTTCGACGAGGTGGGCGATAGTTTCGGAGTCTGTTTGCGTTTTGAATTCACATCCCTTCGCTTCAGCTTCTTCACGAAGTTCACGAAAGTTTTCAATAATTCCGTTGTGAACAATTGCGACACGGCCAGCTGTGTGAGGGTGGGCGTTATTTTCGTTAGGAGCACCATGGGTTGCCCAGCGTGTGTGTCCGATACCTGCATTTCCAGGTGTTTTCACAGACTCCATCGCAGCTTCTAGATTTTTTAGCTTTCCGGGTGCCCGCACGCGGAACATTTCGCCAGAATCCAATGTGGCAATACCTGCAGAATCGTATCCACGATACTCAAGTCTGCGCAATGCCTCCAATATCCGTGGAGCTGCTGGCTTAGTCCCCAATATTCCAATTATCCCACACATAATTTGAAGCCCTCTACTAAAATTTATCGTCTACCGTAATGCACGTTTCTCGCCACTGCTAGATGACCCAAAAAAACACATTAGAAAAGCTAATTATTTCGCAAATAATGATGCAATATATTTCAATGCTTTAGGTGAAGAGTTTTGTTCTCAAAGAGAAAAAGGCGCGGTGTTTGGGGGAAACACCACGCCTTTATAGACTCGGGGAGAATCTGGTGTCCGACGGCAAGGGGCTTGGGGGCTGTTGAGGTTTGCCGCCGGACTGATGTCGTCAGCGTGACTACCTTTGCTGCCGACAAACTCAGAATGGAGTCCAATTGCGGCAGGTAAAAGGCGGGACAATGGTCAAACAATGAGCAAGCAAGGTAAATTTATGATTCACCAAAAAAGAAAAGGGCGCTCAAAAGAGTGCCCTTTATATTTCTCATTCAAATCACTTTGATATGCGATATGAGGAACTTATTTTTAGATTTCTTGGTTGTATGCACCAACTTCATCAAAAGCAGCCAAGCGAGGTTTGACTTCTTCACGGAAAAGAGCACGCATATCTTCGTCTGACACCATGCTTTCAACCACGACGACCAATTCTGGCTTGTTAGATGATGCGCGAACCAAAACCCATGAGCCATCTTCCAAAGTTACACGTGCACCATTTACTGTGTTCACTTCAACGATTTTACGTCCAAGAATTGATGCACCTTCTTTTCCAAGTGCTTCATAAGCTGCCACAACTTTATCGACGACACCGTATTTGATTTCATCGTCACAATGGGCTGCCATTGTCAAAGATGTGTATGCAATGCCGAGTTCGTCTTTTAGCTGTGCAATAGTTTTGTCTGGGTTGCGGTCCAACATACGCAAGACTTCAGCAGCAGCCACAAGACCACAATCATATCCATATCCAAGTGGTGGACGGAAGAAGAAGTGCCCTGATTTTTCAAATCCAGCGAGAGCATCAAGGTCGGTTGTGCGACGCTTAATGTATGAGTGGCCAGTTTTGTAATAGTCTACTGTTGCACCATTTTCTTTCAAAACTGGATCAGTTTTGTAGAGACCGGTGGATTTTACATCGACCACGAATTTTGCATTTGGATAGTTTTTAGAAAGGTCACGCGAAAGCATTAGGCCGATTTTATCAGCAAAAATTTCTTCACCTGTATTGTCGACAACACCGCAACGGTCTCCATCACCATCAAAGCCTAGCGCAACATCAGCATCATGTTCTTTGAGCGCTTTAGCCATTGCTTCAAGCATGACTGAATCTTCAGGGTTGGCGTTATAGTTTGGGAAGGAGTGATCAAGTTCACAATCAAGTTCAATAACTTCAACACCCATATTGCGAAGGGCGTCTGGTGCGAATGCACCGGCTGTTCCATTACCACATGCTGCAATGACTTTGAGAGGGCGTTTGATTTCAATTTTGTCGGACACGGACTCGATGTATTTTTCGCGCATGCCTTCAACGCGGATAAGTTTACCACCATCACGCGGCTCGAACTTTCCATTGAGGACGACATCACGAAGTTGACCCATTTCATCAGGTCCAAAAGTGAGCGGTTTGTTGGCACCCATTTTGACACCAGTCCAACCATTTTCGTTGTGGGATGCGGTTACCATGGCGACACAAGGAATATCGAGTGCAAATTGAGAATAATAAGCTGTGGGGGATAGTGCGAGTCCGATGTCGTGGACTTCCATGCCGGCTTCAATGAGGCCAACAATAAGTGCTTGTTTGATTGCGATTGAGTAAGAGCGGTAGTCATGTCCAACGACGATTTTTGGTTCCACGCCCATTTGATGCACGACAGTACCCAAACCAAGCCCTAGCGCCTGTACACCTAAATAGTTTAATTCAGGAGCTTTAGAATTACCGTCAATACCGAACCACCAACGCGCATCATATTCTCGAAAACCTGTAGGCTTCACGAGTGGTGTTGTTTCAAATTCAAGTGTATTTGCTGCGATATTTGCTTTTGGCATCATTGGCATAGGCTTTTTCCCCTTTAAAGGTCCCACTATAACTCGCTTATAGGCTAACCCATTCGCGTTTGGTTGGTCACAATTGCAATAGTCCTCTACCTCGCAACTGACAACGCAGCGTTAAGGTAAAAGCCAACTATTGATGTAATAACATGTAACACTCGCAATTACGGTGCCTAAATCAGGGTTGTACGCAAGAAATTACATTAATGTCACAAACAGCGGCTTTTGTATGAATGTCGTCTGAATATTGTTCAATTTGATGCGAGCATTTCAAAACGAACTGATTTCACTTCTACATCAAAACCTTGATCGGCTGTAACGGGGCGAAGCGCAAAGAAGTCGTTTCCGATACCATCACCCGCGCCTGGAGGGCGGTATTCAAAGCTAAATTCAGAGAATTGCGGTTCAAGTGTGAACTTCTGCCACCCAGATGTTTCTGTCGCATTTGCAGCATAATTTGCTTCAAATGCCATTTTTTCATTTGGGCCGGATTCTTTGTAGTTGGCGGGCTGTCTTGCTATGATTGTGATTTTTAAAAATTGTTTAGCATAAGCTTTTTCAACATCAGCTTCGAGTCTGAGGTGGGGACCAAAGCTTGGCAGATCGTATAGCTCGCCTTGTTTGACGCCTATTTTAAGAAGGTAGGAATCACCCGTTTTGGATAATTCAAGTTTTCCCGCTTCACCCGTAATAAACCGGTTGAGATTACGGTTTTTGACGAGCAGATCTTTAGTGTCTAGGTTTGCAGCACTCATCGCACCTGTCGGTAATTTGTCGGACCAAGGTGATAAAGCAAGTAGAAGGAGAATTGTACCAACGAGCACACAAGATGAGAAAAAGAACTTGTCTGACATTTTTCCCTCTCTTAGATGCCTTGCTCAATATATGTTAGTTTTGCAGTTATCTATGTCATAACGGCTTAGTTAATGTGCACAAGTCACAATTAGCATATCTTTTTATAATTGGTTGGACTTGGAGGTTTGGTAAGCGAATGGTAACTCTCTCCTTTTACAATCTGTAATTTCTTTCAACGAACATTTGAAGTGGAAAATGAACGTCGTAAATTTGGATAGAGATGAGCTAGCTGCCGCAAACATCAATCCTGACACAGGGTTGGCGACGGATTATCTCAACCATTTTAATGAAGTCGCGATGTTGATTGATATGCTTGAATCCATGCCTGATATGAGTGAGGAAATATTGGATTGGGCTCCGCTTGCTTATCCTGAACACTTCACTCAGACAGGATTTCGCGCGAAAGATTTGGCGATTCGAGCGTATGAATTGTGTGATCCAGATATACGCAAACGGTTTGATGATGCATGCCAAGCTGTTGAAATAAAAATTGGCGAAGTTCAAGTAATATTGCAAAGTGGGGTTGAAGCTTTGGGAGATCCGACTATTTGGTCTAAGCAATTATACAGTTTAATTGCCGCAATCGGTGGTGTGATTAATCCCAATGGGCTAGGCGATTATGCTGTCGGTCTTGAAGAAGAACAAAGTTCTGGTGATGATCAGTCTGCGATTGATGCCTTGTTCGATTAGAATTTATTGATTTGACCCTTCATTCCCAACCTTTCTGGAAGTCAAAAACCTTAGAGCAGCTTTCTCATGATGAATGGGAAAGTTTGTGCGATGGGTGTGGCAAGTGCTGTCTTTTGAAACTGGAAGATGAAGACACTGGTGAAATTGCATATACCAAACTGCATTGTAAGCTTTTTGATGCGTCAACATGCCGGTGTAGCAATTATGAAAATAGAAAAGAAAAAGTGCCTGAGTGCGTCAGCCTTACGCCAGCGAAAATACCAGACTTAAAATGGATGCCTGTTACGTGTGCGTATCGCCTTGTATCGGAAGGTAAAGACCTGCCAGAGTGGCATCATTTGGTATGCGGTGATCGCGGTGCTATTCACAAAGCAGGAAAATCTGTCCTTGGAAAAACAGTCTGTGAAGACACTGTATTTGAAGGCACCGAGTTTGACTGGATCGTGAACTGGGAAGATATGGAATTTTGATTGAGCTATTTTACCGACTTAAAAACGTTGGGAGATAGATTTTTGAGACTCAAAATTTTGCATTGATAATTCTTGGATTTTTCGTTGCATTGCATCTGCCAAGTTTAAAACAATCTCATCATCTCTTGTATCTTTTGAGGTCCACCTAGCCAAAGTGTTGCGTTTGGGGCGTTCTGCCCAAGTAGACGCAAGCGGTGCACCACCGTTCAGATCGAGTAGATGAGCTTCACCCATGATGTCTAGATGGCTTGCTCGCGTTTCAACATAAGACTCTTGTGCATAATCCCAATCCCAAAATGGGAGTTTGCTTTTGATATGTCGAGATAGTCTTAAAGCCGGATTGGCTGTTTTCTTTGTACGGTATTTTACGCCTTCAGATTTAGAAACAACGCCATAAACCAATAGATAATCATATCCTTGATTTTGTGCTGCGAGCCTTGCCGATAGAATGGCAGAGCCTTGACCTGATCCAGTCTCCAGAGCACCGCCCGGCAAAAGGTTATTGTGAGGGATTGGTTCTATTCTTGAAATCAACGCGCCAAGATTCATTGAAAATTGGCTCCATATACGGCGATCTAATTCACCGGGTATGACTGCTCCGTTTTCATCCATTCTAAGAAAGACAACAGAGGCAGGTAACTTTAACAAAGGGTGGGTGCGCGCTGATGCTTTGGGCGTGAGCAAAAGACTTACACCGCCAGCTGCAATAACAGAGCGGCGTGAATATGTAGCTAGTTCGGTTTTAGCTGTCATTAGAATGTCCAATTGCATCCAATATCACAAAAAGCAGTCATTTTTGTAAGAATCACCACAATCGCGTTAACGTAAGGTACACAAAATCAAGATGATGTAGGCTGGAACAAAACAAGACTCGCTATTTTGCAGTTCACGCACCAGTTATGGGAAGATATTCATGTCTAAGGCCGTTCGCATTCTAGGAGTTGACCCCGGGCTGAGAAATACTGGATGGGGCATCATCGATATGGTTGGACCTAAACTTTTGTGGGTCTCACATGGCGTGATAAAACCCAAGACGAGTTTGCCCATGTCTGAGCGTCTTGCATTTATAGTAAACGGCTTAAACGAAGTGATTGAAACACATAAACCAGATGAGGCCGGCATTGAGGAAACATTTGTCAATGTGAATCCCAAATCAACCTTATTGCTGGGGCAGGCGAGAGGGGCGGCAATGGCTGGTTTGTCGTTGGCAGGATTGTCTGTGGCGGAGTTTGCTGCAACGAAGGTTAAGCAATGCGTGGTAGGAACGGGAGCTGCTGATAAAGATCAAGTGACTTTCATGATAAAACGTTTACTGCCAAAGGCTGAAGCGATGACGGCTGATGCCGCTGATGCGCTTGCAATTGCGATTACGACTGCTAACCATCGCGACATTAAAAGTTATAGGAAAACAGCATGATCGCACGCCTAAAAGGAATTGTCGCGGCCACGGGTGATGGTCAGGCGCTTATCGATGTAAATGGCGTTGGGTATGTGCTTTTTTGCGGTGGTCGCACATTAGCTAGATTGACCATTGGGCGCGAGAATACAGTTTTTGTTGAAACGCAAATGTCAGAAAATGCTATAAAATTATATGGATTTGAGACGGCAGAAGATAGAGCTTGGTTCTCACGGTTGCAGGATGCGCCGGGTGTTGGTGCAAAAGCGGCCTTAAATATTCTGGATGCCCTGACACCAGCGCAACTGATGGATGCAATTGTATTGGGAGATGCCGCATCTGTTCAGCGTGCACATGGCGTCGGGAAGAAATTGGCAGAGCGCGTTGTGTCTGAATTTAAAGACAAGCCGCCGCCAGCAGGTTTATTCTCTGTTAGCTTTGCGCCATCTGAAGGCGTAGAAGGATTAGCATCAGCCTCTTCTGCCTCAACGGGAAGTCGTGCTGCGGCTGCATCCGCACTGACGAACCTTGGTTATCAAAACGTAGATGCGCAGCGTGCAGTGGCCGTTGCAGCAAAAGAGCTTGGTGAAGATGCAAGCGAAGGAGCTTTGATTAAAGCTGCTTTGAAAGCACTGGCTCCAAGCTAATTTTCGGTGTCTTTAGGTGGGTCTTCAGGGTAGGTTGGAAATTTTAAAACCCAACTTCTGTTCATTGCCAGCATTCGAAGGGCAATCGCGCAGACCATTGCTATTATCGTTTTGATATCATGTCCCAGCCAAGCATCTGGCATGAGCACATATATTGTGCCGCCAAGAAGTGCTGCGCTTATATATATTTCTTTGTGGAATATGATGGGTTTGTCACCGCATATGACATCGCGGATAATGCCGCCAAAGCTGGCACTCATAGCACCAAATAAGACTGCTGCCATGGGATGAGCACCTGCTTCCTGAGCTCGTGCTGCACCAAGAACGCCAAACAATCCCAGTCCGATGGCATCCGCATATAGCAACCATGTCATGCGCATCCCGATCAGTCTTTTATTCAAAAAGCAGATTATGACTGCGCTGATGATACAAAGAATGACATTGGTTGGGTCCGTCACCCAGCTTATCGGTGTTGCACCGATAAGAACATCTCTCAAAGTCCCTCCGCCAACACCTGTAACTGTTGCCAAGAAGGTGACACCAACAACATCCATTTTTTTCTGGACGCCGAGTAATGCACCTGAAATCGCGAATACGATAATTCCGATATAGGAAATATACTGAAGGATATTGTCCAACTTGCGACCTCATGAGCAAGAATAAAGTAGTTTGTTTATCTAGGATGAAGTGTGTGATGCCAATGGTCAGCAAGGTCAACTGAACATGGTTATTTGAACACAAAAACTAGGACATTAGGAATGAGGATATGACAGCACATTCCATATTATATAAAAAACGCCAGACAATTCCTGTCTGGCGTCCTTTGAATATATGGTTTGGAAATTCGATTAGAATTTTAAAACCTTAGCGTAACGCACTTGAGTTAGCGCTTCGATTTTTGCCATTGCTTCAGCTGGTACATCTTGATCAATACCAACCATCGCAATTGCGTCACCGCCTTGTTCTTCACGGCCAAGGTTAAATGTGGCAATATTGACACCAGCTTCACCAAGAATTGAACCAAGGCTACCGATAAATCCAGCTTCGTCATTATTGTTGATGAAGAGAATGAATGGACGGAATTTTGCTTCTAGTGCCATGTCTTTGACGGCAACAATACGAGATTGTCCGTTGACGATCGTACCAGCGATTGTACGCCATTTACCACCAACGCGTACTTTAATGCGGATTAGGCTATCATAAGTGTCGCTGTCTTCTTGTGTGCTTTCTTTTAAATCAATGCCGCGCTCTTTAAGAACTGTAGGTGCAGACACCATGTTCACATCTTTCATTGATGCGCGCATGATTCCAGCCAGAGCCGCAGATGTAAGTGGCTTGCGGTTTAGTTCACAAACTTCACCTTCATAATCGATTTCAACTGCATCAAAGCCTTCAGTTGATATTTGACCAGCAAACTCACCAAGCTTCTCAGCAAGTTCAGCAAAAGGCTTTAAACGCGGTGCTTCTTCAGCTGTGATTGATGGCATGTTCAGGGCGTTAGACACGGCACCTGTTAGCAAATAGTCCGCCATTTGTTCAGCAACTTGGAAAGCAACATTGTCTTGAGCTTCTACGGTTGATGCACCAAGGTGAGGCGTTGCGATAAAGCCGCGTGTACCAAACAAAGCGTGTTCTTTGGCTGGCTCTGTTTCAAATACATCAAGCGCTGCTGCTGTGATGTGACCATTGTCTAGAAGGTCTTTCAAAGCTTCTTCATCGACCAGACCACCGCGGGCACAGTTGACAATGATGACGCCTTTTTTTGTTTTACCCAAGTTTTCACGAGATAGAATATTTCGTGTTTGGTCAGTTAGAGGCGTGTGCAATGTGATTGCGTCAGCGCGTGCAAGCAACTCGTCTAATTCTACTTTTTCAACACCAAGTTCAACAGCGCGTTCTTCTGTTAAGTATGGGTCAAAAGCGACGACTTTCATTTTGATACCAAGCGCGCGCTCAGCAACCAAAGATCCGATATTCCCGGCACCAATTAGACCAAGTGTTTTTGCGAACAATTCTGTTCCAACATAGTCTTTTTTCGGCCATTCGCCGTTTTGTGTGCGGGCAGAAGCTGCTGGTATCTGGCGGGCAGCAGCAAAGAGCATAGCAATAGCGTGCTCAGCTGTCGTAACTGCGTTTCCAAACGGTGTGTTCATGACAGCCACACCTTTGGCAGTGGCGGCTGGAATGTCGATATTATCAACACCGATACCCGCACGACCAACCACTTTTAGCTTGTCAGCTTTAGCAAAAACGGCAGCATTAGGTTTACATGCTGAACGTACAGCTAGACCGTCATAATCGCCAATAATGTCTGCTAGCTCGTCTTGTGAAAGACCCACTTTAACATCGACTTCGATGCCGCGAGCTTTGAAAATGTCGATAGCTCCAGGAGCTAGGCTGTCACCGATAAGAACTTTAATTGTCATCGTTTTATCCTTTTACGCATAAGCGCTGAAATTGTGCACATGGAAGGGGAAATTAGATATGTCCACCAGTGCCGTCACCAATGGAATTCCACGTGCGATTTCTGTTGATTTTCATTTTATTGTCGACTTCGTCAGCAAGCTCTTTGTTTAAGGTTCCCATAAGGCGATGAAGCAGGATTGTGACATCTGCTGCTTCTTTACCGGCTTCTTCGGTATCGCCATTTTCAAGGGCTTCGATTAGCTCATCCATTTCTTCTGCCGCACGTTTTACAAGTGCGACAGGGTTTTGGACTTTACCAAACGTTTCATCACCCCAAACCAGAATAGATTTGCTGGTTTCGGTCATGATTTATAGCTCTGCAACTGTCGCGGCGAATGCCCAATCAAGCCAAGGTCCAAGCTTTTCAAGGTCGGATGTATCAACTGTTGCACCACACCAGATACGCAGTCCTGGAGGTGCATCACGATATCCCGCAATGTCGTATGCCACATTCTCTTTATCGAGAAGGCCAGTCATTTTTTTCACAAAAGCTTGCTGTCCATCAGTGTCAAGGCCAGCCACACGTGCATCAGTGATTTTAAGCGTCACAGATGTATTTGAACGTGTCGCTTGGTCTTCACAAAGGAAAGCGGCCCAATCAGAAGTTTCCACGAATTTAGCGATAGCAGCGAGGTTTGCATCTGCGCGTGCCATTGTTGCTTTTGCGCCGCCAATGCTTTCAACCCAGTTGAGGGCGTCAAGGCAATCTTCCACAGCTAGCATAGAAGGTGTGTTGATTGTTGCACCTTCAAAAATGCCTTCGTTCAACTTGCCCTTTTTGGTCATGCGGAACAATTTTGGAAGCGGGCGGTCTGGTGTAAATGTCTCTAGGCGCTCAACAGCTTTAGGTGACAGTATCAACATACCGTGTGCACCTTCACCGCCGAGGACTTTTTGCCAAGAATAAGTTACAACATCGAGTTTATCCCATTGTAGGTCTTGGGCAAAAACAGCAGATGTCGCGTCACAGAAAACCAAGCCTTCTTGATCGGCAGGGATCCAGTCAGCATTTGCAACGCGTACGCCGGATGTTGTACCATTCCAAGTGAAGATGACGTCAGCTTCTTTGCGAATTTTGCTGAGGTCAGGTAATTGACCATAGTCGGCAGTGTGTACTTCTGCGTCGACTTTAAGCTGTTTGGTCACATCTGTGACCCAGTCATTTCCAAAGCTTTCCCATGCGAATACATCAACCGGGCGAGGGCCAAGCATAGACCACATAGCAGCTTCGATGGCACCTGTGTCCGAACCAGCCATAATACCGATACGGTAACCTGCTGGCAGACCAAGAAGCTCGGCTGACTTATCAATTAATAATTTAAGTTTGGATTTTCCAATTTTGGCGCGGTGTGATCGGCCATTGGGAGCATCTTCAAGAGCTGCTGGCGTCCAACCTGGACGTTTGGCACATGGGCCTGAAGAAAACTCGGCACGCGCAGGGCGCACGTCTGGTGTCGTGAGTGTCGTCATCTGAATTGTACTCCTATCCTTACAGATAGGCTGAGCGCCGTTGGGGACGCTTGGCCCGCAGTCTGTGTCTCGCAAATTTGAAGGGACGTCAAGCCATTAAAATATTGTACATTTGTTCTATAAATTTACCTCGAGTTAAACAAATAAGCTGAAGTATTAACCATATCAAAACAATATAGAAAACTCGAATGCGAGATGAATTATGCTCTTGCTATGACAGCTATATTAAGAAGCAGGACGATTATAATGACTAGCAATATTGAGCTAGAAAATAGGCTGACATTTATTGGAATGGACGCTAATTATCGAAATTATCTAAAACAAGCATCTCCTATTATATTAGAAGCTCTGCCATCGATATTGGATGATTTATACAAGCATTTCGATAAGCATTCGTCGGCTTCAGGCTTTTTTCTTAATAGTGCTGTTAAAAAGCATGCGCGAGACAAGCAGCTTGACCATTGGACGCTCATCCTAACCGCTTCTTTCGGTGAAGCGTATATCAATTCAGTTCAAAAAATTGGTGCCGTTCATGCGCAATTAGATCTGCCGCTGGATCTTTATATTGGCAGTTATTCATTCATAATCGAGCGATTAAATAACATATTGGCGGAGGTCTTTTTTGCTCAACGTCGAAAGGGCTTGCAGTTGTTTCAGCAATGCTCAGCCGCTGTTTCCAAAACCGCACTATTGGACATGGAGTTGACTGTTTCAACAATTGAGAATTTGCGTCATCAAAGCCGTGATGGAGCGCGTTTTAAAATTGTCGAAGATTTTGAAAGTAAGATTCTCGTTTTTGTAGATAAAATTGCCAATTCCGTGGGGAATTTAGAATTAACTGCGCGGACTATGGGGGAGGTTG
This sequence comes from Hirschia sp., assembly GCF_058892565.1. Lineage (NCBI taxonomy): Bacteria > Pseudomonadati > Pseudomonadota > Alphaproteobacteria > Hyphomonadales > Hyphomonadaceae > Hirschia > Hirschia sp. The sequence goes on from NZ_JBZXVU010000037.1 coordinate 22,959, forward strand.
CTGATTCAACTTCTCAACAATCAATATCCATGTCAGCGGCGGCAGAACAAACATCCTCAAATGTGTCTGTGGTGGCAAAATCAGCTGAAGAAATGGGAGGGGCGGTTCAGGAAATTGCTCAGCAAGTGAACCATGCATCTCGCATCGCAGCTGAAGCAGTGACAACTGCTCAAGAAACAGGGAATACAATTAATTCACTGTCGGTTGCCGCGTCCAAAGTGGGAGATATTATTTCTCTTATCTCTGATATAGCGGAGCAAACCAACCTGCTTGCATTAAATGCGACAATTGAAAGCGCGCGTGCAGGTGAGGCCGGAAAAGGTTTTGCTGTGGTTGCCTCAGAGGTCAAGCAGCTTGCAAGCCAAACTGCAAAAGCGACCAGTGATATTCGTTCTCAAATTGAAGAAATGTTGACTATAACCAGCCGGTCTGTGGAAGCTATTGATGTGATTCAGTCAAAAATTGATAATATCAATTCAACGAGTATTTCAATAAACGCTGCTGTCGAAGAGCAGGCTTCTTCTACGCAAGAAATCGCTAGGAACACGCGTGAAGCTGCTCGTGGTACACAGGAAGTTTCTGAACACATCATCAACGTTAAACAAGGGGCTGTTGATACAGGAACTGAGTCTTCCAAGGTTATTCAGTCCTCCGCTGAATTGGGTGATCAGGCGAGTGTGCTTCGCGAGGAAGTGCGCGCATTCCTTCAATTGTTGAAAGCTGCCTAGTTAAAAGTTGCAACCTCGCAATGGATAGCTGTTTATAAATTAAAATGGCCATCTATTACGAGGACAGCACTTCCAATGAGTTTTACGCGGTCTCCCTCCAAGCGTGTCGCAATATCAGCGCCGCGCCCAGGGAAAGCCTGAAAACAATTTAAGCTTTGCTTATCCAAGATCTTGGAGAAAAGTGGAGCAATCATGCAATGCGCCGACCCTGTTGCAGGGTCTTCAGGGATGCCTGAACCGGGACAGAAAACGCGAGATACGACATCATGTGTCGCACCGTCAATTCCGGTGCATATTAGATTACCAGTATCACCCTCATGTCCTAGCGAAAGTTTGGATATAGCTTTTGTGTCGGGTTTGAGATTGCGGACTGTTTCAGCATCACTGAAAATAGCAAGCATAAACGGTCCAGACCATAATTCTGACGGTGTGTCTCGTAATGCTGACGTAAAGTCTGCAAGCAGGAATGATCCTGACCAAACGCCATCTTCAGGGATGTCTTTGGGGTTAGGAAGATTGATTTTTTCACTCTTATACGCAGGGAAATCCATTTCCAGACGCCCATCTTCTAGACGTGAAACAAAGAGGTTTCCTGAATGGGTTGTTTGAAATGTGATTTGTTGGCTGTGAACCTGATCTGTTTCAAACAATACATAAGCGCTGGCTAATGTGGCATGTCCACATAACGGAACTTCAACGCTAGGCGTAAACCAGCGGATATCCCAAACATCATTGCCTTTTGATACGATGAAAGCTGTTTCGGCGACGTTATTTTCTGCTGCAATAGCTTGCATTTTCTCTGTGGGCAGAAATGAATCCAGCGGAATAATTGCAGCAGGGTTACCCTTCAAAGCTTCGTTTGTGAAAGCGTCAATTTGGAAAAAGCGATACTGAGCCATGATACTTGCAATCTTAGTTGGGATAATATGCTTAATTATATAATCACGATTGGAAAACTTGATTAATAGATAGATTACGCAGGCAAATTGTGGAAGTTGTATTTCTCAAAATTTCAAACGACGAGGCTGTCATATGTCATCTGCCGGATTAACAGGTTTTTTCCTTCTAGCTGCTGCGTTTGCAGGAGGGGTCCTTGTTTCAGCGCAGGGGATGGTGAATGGAAAGCTCAATCAGGTCTTGGGCAGTCCAATTCAGGCGGCGTTTATATCTTTCACGGGTGGTTGGCTTATCCTTGGGGTAATGATGTTCTTATCAGGGCATGGTGCACCATCTATGACGCGGCTTTCAACAGCACCTTGGTGGGCATTATTAGGCGGGGTCGCAGGGTCGTATATGGTTGCATCTACAGCTTTTGGCGTTCCACGTGTTGGAGTAACAGTCTGGTTTGCAGTTCTACTTGCTGGTCAATTGATAGCTGCTTTGATTTTTGATCATTTCGGTGCATTTGGACAAGATGTGCGGCCAGTGACGTTAGAAAAAATAGCTGGTGTAGTCGCGCTATTTGGCGGAGCTTGGCTCATTCTTAAGCCTTGAATTTTCCTAAAATTTTGTCTGCAAGGTCGGGGTGCTTTACTGGCCAACCATGATCAAGTGGCCCGTGTCCACGGCCATATCCGGGAGCCAATTTTATTGCTTGGGAAACATAAGCTTGTGCGCGCCGGAAGGCTGGTTCTAGCGTTAGGCCTTGGGCAAGTCCTGTTGCGGTCGCAGATGCAAGTGTACATCCCGTACCATGTGTGGAATTGCCTTCAATGCGGGCATGTTCGCAAAATATTTCCCCTTCAGGCGTTGCGATTAAATCAATGATCACATCTCCCTCAATGTGGCCACCTTTCACAATTGCGGCCTTGGCACCGGCTTCCAATATGCGTTCGGCGGCACGGCGTTGACCGTTAAGGTCGAACACTTCTTTGCCTGTTAAAAGGCCGGCTTCTGGAGCATTGGGCGTAACAATGGCATTGGGCAGCATTAGAACTTTTACAGCATCAACCGCTTCGGAAGGAAGTAGTCTGTCACCTGATGTCGCCACCATGACAGGGTCTACGATACGGGGAATATCTTTGGCTTGATCTGCAAAAGCCTGAGCGAGTGCTTCAATTAGTTTTTTATCGCCCAACATACCTGTTTTTATGGTATCTGCACCAATATCTGAAAGGACAGCACGCATCTGCTCTGTAACAGCTTGCACAGGGGCAGGAACAATGCCGCTAACGCCCAATGTGTTTTGAATTGTGAGTGCTGTTATGGCTGTTGCAGCATAGCCTCCAAGCATGGTGATGGTTTTGATATCGGCTTGTATACCGGCACCACCACTAGAATCAGATCCGGCAATGACAAGGACGCGACCTAAGTTTTGGGGCGTATCACTCACTTGCATACCTCAACATTTTCAAATGATTTTGTTTCCCATGAACATGCATAAGTGGAGTCTGTAAAACACATCCATTCACCGTTAAATTCTTGGCAATCACACTTGTCAGCATGTGTAACAGTTAGTTCTGGATTGCGAGAATTAGGTGAGGACGTGAAGTTTTTACAGAGTTTTTCTACCTGACGTTCGAAATTAGATTGCGCCATAGAACACGCAGCTTCACGGTCCGGGAATATCTGTTTTTCTAAATCATAAACGGACGTATCTGATGTCGCGCGTATCATTTGGCCAGCGGGCATTGGGATGGGTATCCATTTGTCGCGTTGTTCGTATGAGCAGAATGGCAATATTTCCTCACGAATTTTCTTTGCAAATGTACCTTGAGGATAGATTTTTAAGTAATCCAGATAGTCAGCTTTTAATGTACTTTGACCAGCCTTTTCAAATAAATCACTTTCAGCCTGACTTGGTGTTGCAGATTTACGTGAATATTCTGAGCTAGTGCCATTATCATAATCAACTGATACGCCTAATATAGAGTCTAACTTTGTTAGCACAAATATGCCCACACCGACGACCAGTGCAATGAGCGCCAATATTGGCAACATTTTTAACCAGACTGATTTGCGCTTTACAGGGCGTTCCAATCCTTCAACGGGTTCACCAGAAAGCGTCGCTTTGGCCGCTGCTAGGAAATGCTCCCAGTGTTGATCATTTGTATCTCCATCCCAATCAATGAGGTTTGCCATCTGAATGAGACCAAAACCCAATGGTGGATCAACTTCATCAATACGGACGGGGAGTAGTTTGCCGCGTGCTTTACCAACGCCGGCTTCTTCTTTGACCCAAGGTGCAGATATTGAAAGCTCAGACCAGACAGCCATGACCATTTTTGCTTCTGTCAGTTCTTTTTGAATGGTTTGGTCCCATTGGCTACCCGGGGCAATGCCATGGTCCCACCAGACTGAAAATCCAGCTTCGCGAAGTCCTTCAACGATGCGGACGACTCGTCCTGCATCTTCTTTTTTATATGAAATGAAAATATCTGCCATGAGAGACCCCGCATTATCTACATGCTATCAATTTTAACCATGCCAATAACCCATCTTGGAATAAAGGCACATAAGCTGTGTTTTTTGATATTCGTTTCTAAACCCACGCATTTTTATTAATGAGTTTGGATTAGAGGTCATCGTCCATTGCTGAATTTGCTAGATATGCATGGACCTTGAGGGCTTGTTTTGTAATTTGCACATCATGTACACGGATAATATCTGCCCCATGCTCGGCGGCATTGAGTGCCACAGCAATCGAACCACCAAGGCGTTGATCAGCATTTTGAGCTTGAGGGTCTATTTCAGCAATAAATCGTTTGCGGGATGCACCAAATAAAATCGGTAGGCCTGTCGCTTCGCTCAGTGAGTCCAAATTTCTCATTAATTCAGTATTATGTTTGAGTGTTTTGCCAAATCCAATTCCCGGATCAACCCAGATATTGCTAGCTTTGACGCCTGCTTTTATGGCTTTGTTTTTACGCTCAACAAGGAAGGCTGCAACTTCGCTGACGACATCTTCATATCGAGGCGCTACCTGCATTGATCGTGGTTCACCCTGCATATGCATGAGGCATAATTTGCAATTGAGTTGGGCTGCTATTTCAAGACTGTCTTCAGCAAAGCGGCCCGCACTGACATCATTCCACATATCAGCACCTGCTTGTATGGCGGCAATAGCTACATCAGGCTTCATAGTATCTATAGAAATGAGGGCGTCAGTATTAGCACGCAGACCAGTTATAACAGGTAAAGTGCGAGCTATTTCATCAATGGCGGAAACGGGCATAGCACCCGGACGCGTACTTTCGCCTCCTATATCAAGCCAGTCTGCACCTTGTGAAACAAGATTTAAGCCATGCTCGATGGCGATATCAGCTGCGGAATATTGGCCTCCATCCGAGAATGAATCGGGCGTGACATTGATTATTCCCATGACGGAGGGGGATTTAGGCATATCTATCCAAATGCTGTGTGAGGCGTTGTCTTTGGCAATCCAAGGCAGTTGACGAAATCTTACACAAACGATTTTGGGAATGCTAGAGAGAGGGGTTCAAGCAGTGTGTTTCCTCGCCAACTTTATTATTTCAACTTGGCCGAGTTTAACTGCGACCTAGATCAAGCAATGAATCAATGACTGTTTGATTGCCCTTTGAGAATTCAAGCGTGCATGGAAAAGGCGTATTGTTTAAAATAGCATTGTTGAACGCGCTAACCTGAAGAACATACTGACGATCCGAAGGAAAGTGCTGGACGGTTTCAGTGCCGTCTGCATGTATGGTTTCGACATAGGTTGCACGCACTTGGGTCGCGTTAAATGGCGTGTTCACGCGGATAAAACCTTGAGTGCCGTGAAATACCATTTCTTGTCTAAGGTTCATTCTCATCGAGACATAAAAATCAAAGCTGACATTATTGGAAAATTCCAATTGTCCACGTGATATCGTATCAATACCATTTTCCCACACTGATTGGCATGATTTTACAGTCGGATCTTCACCAAGAGCATAACGGGCTGTGACGACGGGATAGACACCAATATCATACAATGCTCCGCCGCCAACGTCTGACTTATTGCGTATGTTGGTCGCATCATCATTGAAAAAAGTGAATACACCTTGGACGTGTTTTAGTTGGCCGATCGCATTGGAAGATAAGAGGTTGCGTACATATTCCCATTGCGGGTGATGTGTAACCATGAAACCTTCAGCAATTAGCTTTCCGGTTTCTTTTTGCGTCTGAATTAACTGATCAATGTCTTTTGCATTCAGCGCGATTGGTTTTTCACATAATACATGTTTGCCAGCACGAGCAGCTTTTTGAGACCATTCCACATGCATATGATTGGGAAGGGGAATATAGATAGCATCAATATCTGGTGAAGCTAAAAGGGCATCATAACTATCAAATATTTCAATTTCTGGAGCGAGTGCAGCGAATGGCGCAACTTTTTGAGGCGAGCTGGTCGCAATGGCTTTCAGGCATCCATTTTCAGCTTCATGAATCGCGGGAGCCATTGTCTTTTTAGCAAAATTTGATGCGCCTAAAATGCCCCAGCGGATATATTTTGACATATGAGTTTCTCCCAGATTTGAATATAAATGCCCAGACATTTGGGTCTGGGCATTTATGTAATATTTAGATTGTAAGATTGGCGAGTTTAAGCGCCTTCAGGCTCAGTGCCGCCAAGTTCGCCTTTGGGCTTTTTCTTTGGCTTCACTACTGGCACAGCCGAAGTTGGACCTGCATCAAAATCATCAGGACGTTCAGGCGGGTTACCTTTAATCAGCTCGTTGATTTCTTTTCCTGAAAGCGTTTCATATTCAAGAAGACCTTCAGACAAAGCGATCCAGTCATCATTTTTTTCTGTCAAAATACGGCGTGCTGTTTCGTTTGCCTCGTCGATTAGACGACGCACTTCTTCTTCGATAATCTTTGCTGTGCCGCTAGATATAGAACTGGAATTACCGATTTGTTGGCCAAGGAATGTATTGCCACCATTGTCATCGGAATAATCAATCGTTCCAATTTTATCAGAGAAACCCCAGCGTGTTATCATAGCACGCGCCAAACGTGTGGCTTGTTGGATATCTGAAGATGCACCGGATGTGATTTTCTCTTTTCCAAATTTCAACTCTTCTGCAACGCGCCCGCCCATAGCAATGGCGAGGAAAGACGTCATTTGAGTGAAGTTCTCTGACAGCTTGTCTTCTTCTGGCAGGCGCATCACCATCCCGAGTGCACGTCCGCGAGGAATGATAGTCGCTTTGTGAACAGGGTCCGCTTCGGGCACATTCATCGCCACAATAGCGTGTCCCGCTTCGTGGAATGCAGTCAGAATTTTCTCTTTTTCAGACATCACCATGGATTTGCGTTCAGGCCCCATCATGACCTTGTCTTTAGCGTCTTCAAACTCACGCATAGCAACAACGCGTTTTCCGCGACGTGCAGCGAGCAGGGCTGCTTCATTCACAAGGTTGGCTAGATCTGCACCAGAGAAACCTGGTGTTCCGCGTGCTATTGTTTTGACTTCGACATCTTTGCCCATAGGTACATTGCGCATGTGAACTTTTAAGATTTTCTCACGCCCAACAATGTCTGGGTTTCCAACAACAACTTGACGGTCAAAACGACCCGGACGAAGCAGAGCAGGGTCTAGTACGTCTGGTCTGTTGGTTGCAGCAATCAGGATGATACCTTCATTGGCCTCAAATCCATCCATTTCCACAAGCAATTGGTTGAGTGTTTGTTCGCGCTCATCGTTTCCGCCGCCCATTCCGGCACCACGAGAACGACCCACCGCATCAATCTCATCGATAAAGATGATACAAGGTGCGTTTTTCTTAGCTTGTTCAAACATGTCACGAACACGAGACGCACCGACACCCACAAACATTTCAACGAAATCAGAACCTGATATCGTGAAGAAGGGCACATTGGCTTCACCAGCAACAGCGCGGGCAATCAAAGTCTTACCTGTTCCCGGAGGACCAACAAGCAAGGCACCTTTGGGGATCTTACCACCAAGGCGTTGGAATTTTCCTGGCTCTTGCAGAAATTCGACGATTTCTTGAAGTTCTTCTTTGGCTTCATCAACGCCGGCCACATCATCAAATGTAACACGGCCCTGACGTTCAGTTAGCAAGCGAGCTTTGGATTTACCAAATGACATCGCGCCGCGACCGCCACCACCGCCGCCTTGCATTTGACGCCATAGGAAAAACCAAATCCCAATAATAATCAGGATTGGAAGGAAGTTTCCAAGGTAGCTGAGTATTCCGCCGCCGCGATTCACAGGCTCGGATGAAACATCTACACCATAATCCTGAGCGAGTTTCTCGCCGAGGTTAAATTCAATTGGAGGCATGTGCGTGACATAGGGCGTTTCAGACGTTTCCTGACCGGAGATCTGATTGCTTTTGAAAATAGCCGTTTTGATTTCACCATTCTCTGCTTTCCGAAGGAATTCAGAATAGGAGATATTACCAGCATTCTGGTGAGTGGTATTGCCTTGCACCAAAGTGACGAAAGCGAAGAGTAAAAGCAGAACGACGCCTAGAAGCGCCAGATTGCGCATGTTCATGCGGCAAACCTTTCAACGGTCGGATTAAACAATAGTACTAGTCAACATAGGTAAGCTTGACGTGAAAAACGAGATGCAATCTTCAAACCGCTTTACAATTATTGCTAACTATAATGAATAATACAATCAAAACAAAGTATTACATATGATATTGCATTTTCGTATAAGTGCAATTTCTGTCATTTGTTTGTTTTTCGTACAATTCATTCGTGTTTTTACCTAAAAAATGCATAAAAAGCGACCCGATTTTCGTGGGATAACGCATTAAATTAAAGAAAAATCTCATCACTCAAATGGTTGTTTCTGACAGAATGCAGACTTTGGAGTGTGTAGGCCTCTGCAGGTAGGCATTCTTTGAGCTTATCTTGTGTGTTTAATGGGATGAGAACCGGCATTGAGCGTTGGGCGCGCTTGTTCTCGCTTAAAGGGTGAGCAGCATATCCTAGTGCTTTGGCTTCATCCCAAGATAGCACTAAGCTATCGGGCATTTGGGGGGATAAGCGGATATCAAATCTGCCCATATAACAAATTTTTTGACTGGATTTTATGACGGACCGCGTTGTTTGTGGAGAATTTTTTGTAGTCGCTCGTTTGGTCGGCATAGCATAGATTTGAAGAGTATCTTCTGTTTTAATCAGCCAGCATTTGCCGAGGCAGTGCGTGATTTTACCTGATTTTGTATTCACGTTTAAAGCGTTTAGAAGAGAAATTACCCGTGATAAACCGACATTTTGTTTGGAACCCGACACGCAGATCAATATACGTTCTAAGGCTTTGTTTTGTATATCTAATGGATGTTTGAACAAATCTGACAAGCGTAATTCTACGCTTCCATCAGCACGCCAAACAACATGGTTTTTTAAAAAATATGTTAGATCAGTGACGAGTTTCTGTCGCTTGAGTGTGAGTTTTTTCAGTTTCTCTATCGACTTTTGTTTAGCTTGCTGTGGCATTGCTTCAAGTTTTTTTCGAATACGAACACGTTCGTATTTGTCGTCTTGATTAGAAGGGTCACACACCCAGGATATATCTGTTTCAATGAGGATCGCGCTTAGGTCTTGGCGTGTTAAATTATTTGCTGGGCGTAGCAATTTTAAATCTCGACCCTCTGGCCAGATTGGACTGCAAGATTGACTCGGCATAGCGGCGAGACCGTATTCGCTGGAATTGGAACTCTCACGAATCAGAAGTGTTTCCAAGCGGTCATCAAGTGTGTGTCCTAACATTAGAAATTGGATGTTTTGTTTTTTTGTCCATTCGCAAAAAAGTAGATGGCGCGCCATGCGGGCGTTTTCTTGAGTGGCGCGCTGGTCTTGCGGGCGTCGCCAATTCATCGTCGTGTGAGGAATATTCAATGTTTCACAGATACTTTGAACATAGACAGCTTCTTGCGCTGCTTCTGGGCGCATTCCGTGATCAATGGTGAGAGCTTGAAGATGCCAATTGTTTAGCCTTGCCCACTCAGCAGATAGTAATAACAAACCAAGCGAATCTGAACCGCCGGATACGGCGATACCGATTCTTTTGTTTATTGTCTCAGAAGACGTCAGTTGATCTAACTGAGAAAAGACCTGATGACGGGAAAAGTCGACGCGCGATTGATGATATGTTGTTGAATTTGAGTCGAGCGGTCCGTGACTATCTTCAGTCGGCGGGAGCTTGTGCTGCAAATTCGGTTTCGTAAGTTTCAAGAAGACGCCGCCATATATCCAGAGTATCCTCAATGTTACCAGCTGTGACGCCGCCATCCAAGTTTACATCCATTTGTAAACGAACGACATTGGAGGTGAGCGAGGCACGAACATAGCGCCAGCGAGCGTTAAATGCATTGACCTTTTCCATTGTCATAGCAGGCGGAATAGGGGTGTCTGCTAGAAATTGGATGGAATTACAAAACTCACCATTTTCACATTCATAAAAGTGGATTGTGTAGTCAGATGAGGAAATCCGCCCGCTTATGATTGGATCGCCTGCAGGACCAGTGGCCATATCTGCTTGATATCCAAGGGATGTCATGAAGCGAGATAACCTATTGGCATCGGATGCATCAAGGATGCCGCCGCGAACGCGTTCGGCAGATGCTGGTGTGTTTTGTGCGAAACTCGTTTGCGAAGATGCAATTATCCCAGCGATGATTATCAAGCAAGCCGATATTGCGGCTGGAAAGTCAAAGCGGCGAAAAGACATATACACTCGTTTCTATTGTTCAGACAAAGCGGATATTAACTGTCACATCCAGCCCGGTCGCGTTCTGTTTTGGCCAAACTACGCGTCATCGGGTTTGTTTGCGGATATAGGTTAGACAATTCTGTCAAAGCACCACAAGCTTGTGTAGTATCACCCATCATGCGCAGCGAGCGAGCAAGCTTAACTAAACTGTCAGGCGCTTTAGGAGCGTCTGGGTAGTTTCGTATCAAAGCAACATAAGCTTCAGCTGCTTCTGGGAAAGCTTCTTGAATAAGAAGTGATTCGCCTAGCCAATATTGAGCTTCAGCTGCTTCGGGTACATCTGGGTGCGTTGAGACTAAGTGAGCAAAGGCGGTTTCAGCAGCAGGATAATCACCCTTCAATAGAAGGTTTTTCGCTTGTCTGAAAAGTTTGCTTGGATCTTCAGGTAGATCTTCAATATCAGCGGGCTTTGACGCGATGGCTTCATCCGTCCGCGCAGCTGCAAGAGATGCTTTTGTTGTCGAATCCGTTGCACCAACCAATGGAACAGTCGTTTCTGCTGGTCCGTCCGCTGCGTTGGCTGCGGCGTCTAATGGTGCATTGATGATTGCTTCTAGCTTTTTAACTCGCTCATTTTGAGCCGCCAAAGCCTGTTTCAATATTGAAATTTCTTCAGCTTGAAATTCAATACGTTTTTGCAGTTGATTGGCTTGAAATCCGGACTCTTCGACACGGCCAGTCGCGCGTTGGATGTTCTGTTCAATTGTATCCATGCGGCTTTGAAGGCGGGCCACCATCGGGTCGACACTCACCTGAGCCTGTGCGGAGAAGGCAAAGACAGATACAAGAACAACCACAGGCGAAAGCACTGCGGCAGTCGAAAGACGGAGATCACGCATAATATTCATAATATTCTAGTTAGCAGGCCTCCGCGCCGAAAATAAGGCAGCGCGGAGACAAACTGCTGTAGATTTAACTAGCCAGTAACGCCGCTAATCAATTGTGTGTGAGCGTTACGGTTTACAGACCAAGCTTCTGTTGTTGAACGCGGGTCAGTTGGACGCTCTTTACCGTATGAGACTGTCTCGATGCGAGCAGCAGAAACGCCGAGGCCCATCAAGTAATCTTTAGCGGCTGCCGCGCGGCGCTCACCAAGTGCAATGTTGTACTCACGAGTTCCACGCTCATCACAGTTACCTGCAATAAGAATTGAAACGCCTGGGTATGTGTTCAGCCAAGCAGCTTGACGTGCAAGAACCTGACGGTCAGCGTCGTCTAGGCTGTACTGGTCAACGTCGTAGAATATTTTAGAGCCGACGTTTACGTTGAAGTCTTCCAAAGAACCAGGAATTGGACCTTGTGGAACAACAACAGGAGTTGGAGTAGGTGTTGGAACCGGTGCTGGTGTCGCAACAGGTGTTGGTGTTGGAACCGGTGCTGGTTCTTCTACTGTAGAAGCACAACCGGATGCGAGTGCCGCAGCTGAAAAAGTTAGTGCAGCGAAGCTTACTTTGTAATTCATTGGTCTTACAGACTCCCCTTAGGACGCGCACGCCCAGCGTTGGACGTGAACGGAATGCATTTGCTTCCTAATGGCTTTATGTGACCATTATACGAAACTAGCGCACGATCGATGAACGCATGTTCACCATAATGCGTCATGTTAGAAAACTGCAACACTTTCTGTGTCTCCTAACGTGAATTTTATAAAATAGTCTAATCGGCATGCATAGGAACAGCTACGATGATTAACACGCAAGCATACCTTTATGCAATCAATTTTATAATCAGCGATGCACAATAAAAGTCAATAAAAACAAAGAAAAGGCCAGTCTTTATCGACTGGCCTTTCATGTTTTTATCGCAGGACAGGTGACCATGCTGGGTCGGAAGCATCACCACGTGTTGGAACGCGTTTTAAATTTCTTCCACTTAAATCTATGCTCCAAAGGCTAGGTCTTCCGCCGCGAGCCTCTTTAAAGAATATAATGACTCGCCCATTTGGGGACCATGTGGGGCCTTCTACAAGGTAATCAGATGTCAAAGAGCGCTCTCCTGTTCCATCTGTCTTAATGACTCCGATCTCAAAACGACCTTTTGATTGCTTTGTAAAGGCGATCAAATCACCACGAGGAGACCAAACAGGTGTTGAATAGCTACCTTGGCCAAATGTGATTCGACATACTTTGTTGCGCGGTCCATTTTCACAATTTCGGTCAGATCCATCAGCATTCATAATATATAATTGCGGTGAACCACCTCTGTCGGACGTGAAGACGATTTCTTTTCCATCTGGAGAATAAGATGGAGATGTATCGATTGCGAGATTGTTTGTGAGGCGTGTGCGTTGACGACGTGCCAAATCTAGAATGTAGATGTCGGAATTACCGTCTTCTGCCAAACTCATAGCCACGCTGTTTCCATCAGGTGCGAATCGAGCCGCAAATGATGTGAGACCATAATCACCAATAACTTCTTGGCGACCCGTTTCAATATCAAACAGATAAACACGACGACGCTCTAATAGTGGGTTGCGTGCATCGGGGACTAGCGCCGTATAGATGATTGTTTGTGATGATGGGTCAAAACGAGGTGTTTGAACTTCAATACGGCCATCTGTGAGGTTTTCAGGGTTGGCACCATCTTGGTCCATAATGGCAAGGCGGCGAACGCGTTTTGTCTTTGGACCGCTTTCATCAATATAAACGATACGGCTGTCAAAATATCCGCTGTCAGGTGTTAGCTGCTCATAGATATCATCAGCAATAATGTGAGCCATACGTCTCCAGCTATCACGAGAAGATACTGTGTATTCCTGAGAATAGAGTTGCTTACCTGTGAAAACATCAAACAGACGGAACTGAGTGGCCATAGAACCTGTCGGGTCTATGATTGTTTTACCTACCAGAAGCGCATCTGCATTGATGACTTTCCAGTCGGCAAAAGTTGGCAATACAGCGATATCAAGGTTTTTCTCAACAAAGGCTTCTGGGCTGATCATACGGAAAAGGCCCGAGCCAGCGAGATCATTTCGGATAACTTGGGCAATGTCAGATCCGACAGTTGCAGCTTCAGTGGTATCACCAGAAAAATCCGGGATAGCCATTGGCATAGCCTCGAATGTGCCTTTGGTGATGTTTACGACATTTTCGTCCTGCGCATAAGCGGGCAGACAAAGCAGGCTGCATAATAAAGCAGCTAGGGCGCTGACGGCTGATTTCATGGCGAGGATCTCCTATCCTTCAAAGTCTCAATTCATGCGAATGCACTATGGTTACCGATAGTCACCATAGTGATCTGTCCGAAATATGTCATTCCCGAATGACGCGAAATTTTCGGGAATGGTCGTGGCTGTTTACCGAACTCCAAAGACGAATGTGAAGTCTTTCCATTCGTCATAGTATTCGGCTGGTAGAATGTCATTATAGGGTGCGCATTTTTCGATAGCGCGTGTGGCATTGATATCAAAAATGCGCATTTGTTGATCATTGCCTGGTATAATAGTGGGGCTTATGCGACGCGGTGAACGCATAAGGCTGCCATCTTTGTTGAAAGTGATTTTATAGGTCACCTGCAACCGTTCTGCATTGGCCATGTCAGATGGGTCGCGGAAACACTTGGTTTCGATTTTTGACTTTAGCATTGTCGTCCAAGTGGCAGTATCCCGAGAGCGATCACCGGCTGAGCGCTTATTCTGATTGGCGTTTTCAACCTTTTTAAGATCCGGCGCGGCTTTGTATTCGCGTTCGCGCGTTTTCTTTTTATCTTCGGTTGTTTGCAAAACGCTGTTTAGGAAAGAATTGGTTTGTTCTTTCTTCTCTTCTTTGGGCGGTATCACTTTAGGTGTCGGCGTCGGAGTTGGTTTGGGCTCCGGCGTCACTTCTGGCTCAGGTTCAGGCTCCGCTGTTTCTTCTGGCTCAGGTTCGACTTCTTCCGGCTCAGATTCGGTTTGGCCGTCTTCTTCCGCAAATGGATCGGGTTCATCTGAAACTTCAGCATCATCCTCAGGAATAGGTTCTTCTTCCGGCGGTGCTTCTTCTTCAGGTTCCGGCGTTGGCTCTGGTTCAGGTTCTTCAACCGGATCAGGTTGAGGAGCTGTTAGGTTTGTCGTGTCAGATACAGTGACAAGTTCAATTGGCACGATAATCAGTTCTTCGGACATGGTTGTCGTTGCCATGGGGAACACGACATATGCTGACCCGAAAATGGCCGCATGAAATATAAGAGAGAGGAATAAGCCTGGGCGCACGCCTAGTTTCCTTTGGCCTTACGGTTTCCAGTAGGATCTGTCACAAGACCTACATTGGTAAATCCTGCATCCCGCACTAATGAAAGGGCTGTCAGCACTTGCCCATAATCGGCTGCTTTATCGCCGCGCACGAGGACGCGATCTTCATATCCGTTCTGCGCAATAGCGATGAGTTGAGCACCAAGTTGAGCAGGCTCTACAGGTTCGGTGTTGCTACCAATAAATAAATCACCTGACGCGTTTACCGTTAGGGCGAGTGATTGGTTTTCACTTGGAGGTAATGGTTTAGAGCTGGTTTTTGCAAGATTAACCGGTTCACCGGTCACAACCATTGGTGCAGTCACCATAAAAATAACGAGCAGCACCAACATGACATCCACCATGGGCGTGACATTGATATCTGCGTTTTGCGAACGGCGACGACCGCGGCCGCCACCTGAAGAGGGGGACATCATGGCCATAATCTATTCATCCAGTCTTTCTGCAAGACGACGTGAAATGCGGACAGTGAATTCTTCTGCAAATGTATCCATATGCTCAACGAATTTGTTCACTTCACCAGAAAATTTGTTGTAAAACATCATTGCTGGGATCGCAGCTAATAGACCAAGCGCTGTCGCAAACAATGCTTCAGCCATACCCGGCGCTACAACTGCAAGGTTTGTTTCACCAGCCATACCGATATCGCGGAAGGCTGTCATAATTCCCCAGACAGTTCCAAATAGACCGATGAATGGTGCTGAAGATGAAATGATGGCCAATGTTGATAAGCCTTTTTCCAAACGCGCAGCTTCACGATTAACCGCGACATTCATTTGAGAACGCGCACGTTGCAAGAGGGATGTGGCGACTGTATCTGTCAGGGTACGCAGACGGCGCGCTTCCCGCCATTCTCTAGAACCAGCAGAATAAACACGGGCGAGGGCATCGGAAGGCTTGTCACCAACACGGTCATCCATTTCATCCAATGGCTGGCCTGACCAAAAAGCTTCTTCAAACTGGCGACCTTTTTTGCGAGCTGCGCCCATGCCTGTCCATTTGTCGAACGTTACCATCCAAGACCAGATGGACATAATAACAAGAACAAGCATCACGACTTTAACGACCGGCCCCGCGGCCAATATCAAAGCAAGGAAGGAGAAATCGCTGTGAGAAGCAATTTCAGCAGGCTCACTTCCAGTTACTTCAACAGCAGCAGCTTGCATCATGGGCAAGGCGGCTAAGTTGTCGATTCCGCTTGTTATCAAAAGTTCTAGCGACATCATTTGGACCTCGTACTTGAAAAGACCAGTCTTAAAATGCGCTAGACAATCTAGCGCCCACATTTGGTTCCTCTAGTCGCAGTCTGCATGGAACGCAAATTGGGCGAGATGAAGGAGACAAGTGTCAAATACACATGCAAAAGGCATTTGTGCAGTGATTCAACCCATGAAATTTTGGAAATATTGGATATAAAGCAGTTGCAAAGCAAGAATTGCTGGAAATGCAATCATATTGCTCTGCTAGTTTTGAGTCGTGAAAATCTCTAATTAGGAGACTGGTATTGTCCCCACGCACTGAGAAGTTCCTTTGTGGGACGAATTAATTGCCCATCCATATTTATCTGAACGATCGTAACATCTGCACTACAAAGCAGCGTGTCGTTTCTGCATATTTTTTGATTAAACAATAAACGTGCACCTTTTGAGCCGACGAATCGGGTGTGTACTGTCAGCGCATCATCTATTTTTGCTGGGCGTTTAAAATCAATTTCCATGCGTGCAACAGCAAAGGCAAGAGGATTTTGTTCTTGGGCCAGTTTCTCATGGCTCATGCCGGCAAAGCGTAAGAAATCGGACCGGCCGCGTTCGAAAAATTTGAGATAGTTTGCGTGGTAAACAACGCCTGTGAAATCTGTGTCTTCATAATAAACACGTACCGGCAATATATGTTCATCAATCTCAATGCGGCCAGCTTCAGGTTGATCATTCATAATATTAAAATCCTGAAAATATCTTCTACATAGGTATTGATTTCACCGTCTATCTTCAAGGGAGCGTGCGATGAAAGTCGCAAAGAGATTGGCTCAAATCAATAATTTCAAGCGTGTATAGTGAAATATAAAATACACGCAAGAGTTGTTTTATTGGCTGTTCGGATCAATCGTCTGAAAACATATCTTTTTGAGTATTGTTATCAGGTGTGGGCATGCCTAGACGCTGATAAGCCCCCGGTGCGGCGACGCGGCCACGCGGCGTTCTAGCCACCAATCCTTGCTGCATTAAATATGGCTCGATCACTTCTTCAATGGCATCACGAGCTTCGGATAAAGCAGCTGCTAAAGTATCTGCGCCAACAGGGCCGCCGGAATATGTCTTCACCAAAGCATTTAGATAACGTCGATCAAGTGCATCCAATCCGTCACTATCGACTTCAAGGCGGGCGAGACCTTTGCTTGCGGATGCTTTGTCAATTTGCACATTGTCCGCTTCAGCAAAATCTCTAACGCGGCGCAAAAGGCGAATGGCTATTCGCGGCGTACCACGCGCACGGCGCGCAATTTCTATAGCTCCGCTTTCGGTAATCTCAGCCCCCATTTTGATGCCGGCTTTAAAAACAATACCACCTAATTCTTCAGGCGTGTAAAATTCCAGTCGCACAGGAATACCAAAGCGATCACGCAGCGGTGTGGATAATAACCCTGCACGCGTTGTTGCACCGACAAGCGTGAAAGGAGGAAGGTCAATCTTTACAGAGCGTGCAGAAGGTCCATCGCCAATCATGATGTCTAATGTGTGATCCTCCATGGCTGGATAGAGGATCTCTTCGACGACCGGTGAAAGGCGGTGAATTTCATCGATAAAGAGGACGTCATTTTCTTCAAGGTTTGTGAGAAGGGCAGCTAAATCGCCAGCCTTGCCGATCACCGGACCGGATGTTGATCGAAACCCAACGCCCATTTCGCGCGATACGATTTGGGCAAGTGTTGTTTTGCCAAGCCCCGGTGGGCCAAACAATAAAACATGATCCAGTGCGTCCCCGCGATTGCGAGCAGCCTGAACAAAGACTTTTAGATTGGCTTTTGCAGATGCTTGTCCCGTAAAATCATCGAATGAGAGAGGACGAAGCGCGCGATCAATTGTTTCCCCCGGTTGGCGTGTGGGGTCTGTTATATCACCGTCTCTACCCATATTCATACGTCGTTTCGTTCTAAGTGTTCGTGAAAAGCAAAGTCTGCATATATCCTTGGAGGAAAATATCGCAAAATGCAAAACAAAGTGCGAACGAATATATGGAGTTTAATCACTGATGTGGTGATAAGCCTACTTTAAATTTCAAGATTCACGGTTAAATCATAAGGCTGTTGGTTTTAAGGGCTGTGACTATGAAACAAATGATATTGCTTTTTGCCGGTGTCGGTTTGAGCGCAAATATGCCTGCGCAAGCAGAAATTCTTGATAGCGTTCGTTTTGGAATTCTTGATCACAATGTGCAAGTGTTAACTCCCAAAAATTCGAATAAAGAACCTGGTGTAAATATATCTGCTGAAGTGCGGTTTTCTCAATTGGATATTCTGGGAAATACTTGGTCACCTCATCCATATGCAATGGTTTCAGCAAACACTAAAGGGTCAACATCTTATATAGCTGCTGGATTTGAATGGGATTTCGAATTTGCAAAAGGGTGGCATTTTCAACCGGGTTTGGGATACGCAATTCATTCTGGGGAATTAGACAGTGAGGGCGATACCGCTGCACAACGCGCAGTCTTTGAATCGACACATCTTCTTTTAGGGTCACGGGATTTATTTCGGACAAGTTTTGCTCTGTCTAAGGATATTAATGAGCAATGGGGTGTTCAATTAATCTATGATCATTTGTCCCACGGACAAATGTTAGGCAATGGACGAAATCAAGGGTTGGATGATGTTGGTTTACGGGTCACACGTACTTTCTAGCTCTTTCAGCTTGAAGACGGAATGATGTCAGTTTGAATGAGAAGCTACTTCAAACCGTTTCCTGAATCGCAAAATATACCTACTCACCGGTTTATAGCCTGCTATCTATTGCTTTTTGTTGCAGTTTAATGTCCTTTGCGCGCGGCATTCATTAAAATGGAGTAGCACATGTCCGGTGTGGTGGTTGTCGGCGCTCAATGGGGCGACGAAGGTAAAGGTAAGATTGTCGATTGGTTGTCTAGCAGAGCAGACGTCATTGTACGTTTTCAAGGCGGACACAATGCAGGGCATACGCTCGTTATTGATGGCAAAACCTTTAAATTAAACCTGTTGCCCTCTGGTGTTGTGCGCGGTGGAAAACTGTCCGTCATCGGAAATGGTGTGGTCGTTGATCCGTGGCAATTGCTTGCCGAAGTTGAGGGCATGGCCAAAGAAGGCGTTGAGTTGGGACCAGATGAGTTGGTTCTTGCTGATAATGCCTGTTTGATCTTGCCATGGCACAAAGATATTGATGCGGCCCGTGAAGGTGCGCTCGGAGATGCCAAAATCGGAACGACAAAGCGCGGCATTGGTCCTGCTTATGAAGATAAAGTCGGTCGCCGTGCTATTCGCGTGGCAGACCTTAAAGACCCCGCAGCATTGGATCTTAAGCTTGAGCGCCTGCTAGCGCATCACCGTCCACTACGTGTTGGGCTTGGACTAGATGAGCCCGATGCCGCAAAACTAAAAGCTGACCTTCTTGAAATTGCAGACAAAATTTTGGCATTTGCACAACCTGTCTGGAAACGTCTTGATGATAGTGTGAAACTTGGCCGCCGTATTCTTTTTGAAGGCGCGCAAGGTGTTATGCTTGATGTTGATCAAGGGACTTATCCATTTGTGACATCATCCAACGTTGTTGCCGGACAGGCATCTGCTGGGTCTGGAGTTGGTCCTAATGCGATCAATTATGTGCTTGGTTTGGCCAAAGCCTACACAACGCGTGTTGGTTCTGGTCCATTCCCGACTGAACAAGACAATGAAATTGGTGAGCGTCTTGGGACTGTTGGTCACGAATTTGGTACGGTGACAGGCCGTGCGCGCCGTTGTGGTTGGTTTGATGCGGTTATGGTGCGCCAAGCGTGTGCGACGTCTGGTGTAACAGGTCTTGCTGTGACAAAACTGGATGTTCTTGATGGCCTTGATGAAATCAAAGTGTGTGTCGGTTATAAATTAAATGGCGAAGTCATTGATTATTTCCCTGCCGGCATGACTGATCAAGCTGCTGTAGAGCCAATCTATGAAACGCTAAAAGGTTGGAAGGGGTCAACAAAGGGCGCACGTTCATGGACTCAGCTTCCTGGTGAGGCCGTTAAATATGTGCGCCGTCTGGAAGAATTGGTAGGCAAGCCTGTTGCGCTTCTGTCTACATCTCCGGAGCGTGAAGATGTGATTTTGGTGCGTGACCCGTTCGTGGCATAAGCCTATTTAAAAATACAAAAGCGGACGTTTATTCCGCCGCAAGGCCGCTAGCAGAAAAATTACTGTTGGCGGCCTTATTTGTTCGCATGGCAAATTTGGGAGCCAGTTTTTGCATATTCCAAATAACGGTTTCTCTTAAGCCCATCAGCAAGTTGTTTTTTGCATACCAGTTCAAATCTGTTTCTGCTTTTATCGGGCTTAGGGCGCATCGCAAAGGCGCTGTTTGGCTTTGAGGAGCGTCGTGTAAAAGCGCCTTATAGCTTTGGTGATCATTGCGTGGATAAACCCCATCCAAAATCATCAAGACATTAGTGGTTATGTCTATGTGGCGACGTTCAGACCGTCCTGAAAACAGATATGTATGTCCGTTTTTACCCGATTTTGCTGCTGCTAAAAGACCATCGGCAAAATCATCAACATGCAGCCAATCTAGCGTGTCATAAGCGTGATCAGGCGAAATGGATGTTTGCTTTACTGCCGCTTTCAATACGCTTGGTATAAGTGCGTCGCTGTTTTGATTCGGACCATAAATAGCGGAGGCACCAGCATAGATAACCGGTATTTTCGTTTCAGCCGACCAACCATTGACGAGAACAAGATCCATGACTGCACGTGCAGCTGTTATGGAAGTGGTTGAAAGCGGCGTATTTGTATCAAATTCAGCGACGCTGCCGTTCAAAGAACCATAAACTAATGTGTTAAATGGAATGACGAGCTTGAATTTTTTTTGTGCTGTTTCGTCTAGGCTTTTATAATATGTTTTGACAGCTTCCAGCACACCAATTGTCGCCTCGGCCCCTTGTAGGGATGGGGTGCCATGTTTTTCGCTGAGGCCGCCAGCACAATGGATGAATGCATCGGGTTTGAATTCTTTTAAAAGCGCACTTAGCATTACACTGTCAGTCACATTGCCGATGAGCTGAGAGTAATTCTTTTTGCCTTTTACCTCTGCAAGCTGAGGTGCGATTTGGGCAGTATTTCGCATATCCATGTTGAAAACATGAGAGCCATTTATAACAGCTTGTTTTACAAGGGAGGAGCCAACAAAGCCGCAGCCACCCGAAACGAATAATCGCATAATACTAAACTTACGAATCAATTGATCAATATGGGAATATTAGACAATCTTAGTAAGGATTGGTTAATAAAATTGCTAATTTTCAGCTTTGTATGCGTTTTCCATCCCAAGCGAATAGGTTTCCACTATCGTCAGCGTGCAGATTATCAGCCACATTGAGCAAATGAGCGGCACTGATTTTCGGTGTGAATAATTGCTTGCTTGGAACATTTGCTTGAAAAGGCTGAGAGAGGGCTGTGTCTACAGTGCCCGGATGTAGGCCAACTATCACTGCTTCTGGCAATTTGCGTTTCGCTTCAATTGCAAAATTTTTGATGAGCATATTGAGCGCAGCCTTGGAGGCACGATAGGCATGCCAGCCACCTAACCGGTTATCATCAATCGATGAAACACGCGCTGAGAGAGCTGCAAAGATTGTTTTAGAGGATTTAGACATTCGCGGCAGAGCGTGTTTAGCGATCAAGGCTGGGCCAATCGTATTGATTGCAAAAGCTTTTTCAAAGCTCAAAGCGGTCAACTGTTTCCAGCTTTTTTCTGGCGCAATAACGTCATCATGAAGAAAGCCTGTTGCGACAAAAACAAGGTCAAAAGTTAGATTGTTAGGCGTGGTGGAAGCTATTTTATCAAAAGCAGTAATAATGGAACCTTCATCCTGAAGATCCAAAATTCCGGTAATGATTTTGCTATGTTTAAATGTCGTTTGAGATCTAGATAGCGCGTAGACTTTGCTGCATCGAGGATCATCTGCAATGGCTTGCACACAGGCGTGACCAATGCCACCACTGGCACCAATAATGATTGCTGTGTAATTTTCTTTTAATGTTTGAAACCCTGAAAATGCCAAAGGGTCTGGCCCATTGCTGGTACCAGACCCATCAGGGGGCATAGGGGGGCGCTTATTTGAAGCGATTATGCAACGCCTTGTTCTATTGCAGCTTCCTTCATTGCTTTTTGCAGTTTTTCAAAAGCACGCACTTCGATCTGACGAATACGCTCACGAGACACATTATATACCGCAGAAAGCTCTTCCAGCGTTGAAGGTTCATCTTTCAGGCGACGTTCTGCAATGATGTGTTTTTCTCTTTCATTTAAGCCTTCCATCGCTGTTTCCAGCAATGACATGCGCGTTGAAAATTCATCATTCTGCTCGTATTCTTCCGCCTGATTTTGCTGATCATCATCTGATAGCCAGTCCATCCATTCGCCATCACCATCGGCTCCACCGATTGGTGCATTCAAGGATGCATCACCACCCGTCATGCGGCGGTTCATGGATATTACTTCAGTTTCACTCACATTTAGACGTGTCGCGATTTCTGCAACGTTTTCAGGGCGAAGATCACCTTCTTCCAACGCTTGGATTTCACCTTTGAGGCGACGCAAGTTGAAGAATAGTTTTTTCTGTGCCGCTG
Source organism: Hirschia sp. (assembly GCF_058892565.1). Classification (NCBI taxonomy): domain Bacteria; kingdom Pseudomonadati; phylum Pseudomonadota; class Alphaproteobacteria; order Hyphomonadales; family Hyphomonadaceae; genus Hirschia; species Hirschia sp. Next base: position 45,461 of record NZ_JBZXVU010000037.1, read on the forward strand.
TTGTACCAAGTTTTACAAGGCTCCATGAGCGCAAAATGTATTCTTGGATAGATGCACGAATCCACCACATTGCATATGTGGCAAGTCTGAAGCCTTTATCAGGGTCAAATTTTTTGACAGCCTGCATAAGGCCAACATTGCCTTCAGAGATAACTTCACCGATAGGGAGGCCGTATCCGCGATACCCCATTGCAATTTTTGCAACGAGACGTAGGTGAGATGTCACCATTTTTTCCGCAGCTTCAGGGTCTTCATGGTCGCGCCATCTATTGGCCAGCATGAATTCCTGATCTTTTTCCAGAAGAGGATATTTACGAATTTCAGTCAGATAGCGCGACAAGCCTTGCTCGGGTGAGAGCGCTATAGATGTTGATAACTGTGCCATTGGATGGCCTCCTCATTTTACCTATAGATGAGTTCAAATTCTCATCTTAGAACCTTGTGTGGGCTAAAGATGACGAAAAAAATCCGTTTCGTCTGCCCCTGTTTTCTCTATATGTTCCATAAGTGCCATGAATAATGGTCGAATGGAGTATATAAAATATTCATCGAACCAACACCGAAAATAACTTCCCGCATCGCAGTTTTGATCCGCATTTTAGTAATATAGGGAGGTCCGTGTTCGATTTAAGAGGTTGATTTCATATATTTTTAAATTCAAAATACGATGAATTTCGTTTCAGAAGTAAAATGCTTGTAAAATCAAAAAAGTAGAACGATTATTCTAAATTTTGAGTTAGAATAATTATTCTAAAAATATTGTTTTTTTCTTTAATCACGTATTTTTGATCAGTTGTTTTGGCCGGTTTTGCCAGACTAAAGACGTAGTTCAGCACTCTTGTAATCTTAACGAATACCTAATTTAAATGGTTTAAATTTTGTACAGTTTCCCTGTTAAGTTTATCTGGATCATAACATGACTGAAGTGAAGCAAGTTCAACAAGATAATTTTTCTTCGAATTTGGAACAAGATAAAGAGACAAACCTTCTTAGAGATTTTGCGAAAGAGGGGACAGGAGTTGCTCACGGCATAGTTGATGTTTCATGCAGTGTCAGGGAATTAAGCTTTTTGCTTGAAGGGCAGGAAGCTTTGCTTGTTAAAGTGCGTTCGGAGATGAGCGATCTGGAAACAGCCAATGCTGCTATCGTGACGAGCGCGGCAGCCTCTCAGAATGTTGCTGATGCGACAAATCAAGCTTTATCACAATCCTTAAATGATTTTCGCGAAGCGTTATCTTGTATTGATACATTGGCGGGCGCAGTGTCTGAAAGTCAGGTTCTCGTATCATCGTTGAAACAAGAATTAGATAAAGTATCCAATGTCGCACAAACTATTGAGGCGATTGCCGGTCAGACAAATTTGCTGGCGCTGAATGCGACGATTGAAGCAGCGAGAGCAGGTGAAGCTGGCCGTGGGTTCGCTGTTGTTGCCGCTGAAGTTAAAGCTCTGGCTGCCCAGACAGAAAATGCCACAAAGCAGATATCATCAACAGTCGATGAGTTAGGAAGCAAATCCGATCAGCTTTTTGATGGTGGGCTTAAAAGCTCCAAACTAGCGGAGCAAGCTTCGCAAGCAACACGCGCGATCAATGCGACATTGGACAAAACCGAAAATTCGGTTGGTCAGATGGTTGGAGAAATCACTCAAATACTGGGGGCAGCAACTCATATAGAAGAGCTTAGCCAACAATTAGGCGGGAATGTCAGTAATTTTGCAAAAGGGTTTGAAAAATCCAGCGAAAACCTGCGCGGCGCTGAAAAGCAGCTTCAGGGTTTAAGAGGTATGGGTGAAGGATTGATGGCTGTAACTGCCCGAACTGGCATTGAAACCGTAGATACCAAATTTCGAGAAAATACCATTTTCCTAGCAGATCAAGCGTCTAAGTTATTATCTGAGGCTGCAGCACGCGGTGAGTTTGATGTCGATGAGAGTATTTCGCCAGATTACAAATTAGTCCCAAACTCATCCCCAGAGCAATTCCTGACGCCTTATAACGAAATATTCGACCGGATTCTGCACCCACTTCTTGATGGTGCATTGGATTTTGATTCAAAAGTCGTATTCTGTTGCTGTCTTGATAAAAAAGCATACCTAGCGACACACAATTCGAAATTTTCCAAACCACAAGGCGATGACCCAGTTTGGAATAATGCCAATTGTCGAAACCGACGCTTTTTCGTGGATACAGTCGGGAAAAGAGCTGGAGCAAACACATTGCCGGTCTTAAGCCAATGTTATGAACGGGATATGGGCGGCGGAAAATTTACACCCATGGTGGATGTGTCAGCCCCAATATTTATTCAGGGTAAACACTGGGGAGGCTTGCGCTTCGCATATGCGCTCTAATCTTACCTTATAATTTGCTAGGTCGGCAGGTTTCTAAGCGCTGCTAACAGATTTAGCATGTCTTCAGGTGGTTCCACTTCAAAGCGAAGGTTTTCCCCTGTTACTGGGTGCTCAAACCCTAAAATCGCCGCGTGCAATGCTTGGCGTTTAAATTCTTTACAAGCATGTGTTGCTGTTTCAAATGCGGGGCCGGACCCGTGTGCTTTCAAACCGCGATAACGTCCATAGGTCTGATCCCCCAAAAGAGGGGCACCAATATGCGCCATGTGAACGCGAATTTGGTGGGTGCGTCCTGTTTCCAATCGGCATTCTGTAAGGGTGGCAGCCGGCAAGCCAGATGTGGCGTCTATTCTCCCAAATTGTTCCAGCACTTTGTAATTGGTAATGGCGTGCTTACCCTTCTGTTCGTAATCCTCTTCAGATTCGCCATGCCATTCAGCAGACGCAGACAGGCGAGATTCACGAACAACAGCCATCTTCTTTCGGTCAGTTGTTGAGCGAGCGATGCGGGTTTCAATTTTTCCCAAAAGAGGGCGCGGCGCACCGCGTGTCACCGCAAGATAGGCACGTTCCATAAAGTGAGCTTGGAAAAGTGAGGATAGGCCTGTGTGCGCAAATTCTGTTTTTGCTGCCACCATCACACCGGATGTGTCCTTATCCAATCGGTGGACAATTCCGGGGCGGGCAACGCCGCCAATACCAGGCAATTGACCTGCGCAATGGTGCAATAATGCATTGACGAGCGTGCCAGACGTAGAACCGGGCGCAGGGTGAACGACAAGTCCCGCTGGCTTGTTGATGATGATCAGATGCTCGTCTTCAAATAGCACATCCAATGGAATGTCTTCTGGAAGCGGTTCTGCATCTAGGGGTGGCGGCATCAAAATGACATAACGACCATCAGCTATCACTTTGTGCTTTGGACTAGTGATCGCTGTATCATCTAGCAAAACATCACCTTTTTCGATGATGGCTTTAGCACGAGAGCGCGACAATTCTGGCGCGGCGATAGGCAGCCATTTATCCAGTCGTTCACCAGCAAATTCTGCGGGGGCGACGATCACAATAGATTGTGTTGTGTCTGAGTTAGGTGAATTGTCTGAAGAGAAGTCGTTTATATCTGTCATTTCAAGACAGGTGCCGTTCAAATAGTCTCTTGTCAAATATCGAATTGATAAATTTCATAAAACTAAGGTGTTTTTGCAAATTTTAATGCGAAGCTTAAACGCCGACTGGCGGGAAAGTTCTTAACTGGTTCCAGACATCATACATGGCCACAAAATCAAAATTTTGATCAGCACGGTCATCTGCATCAAGATCAGCAGGGGAGTTGCGTGTAATCAAAATACCAACAATTGCTTTGCTTGTGGCATCATACACAACGCCGCCCGACATCCCCACAACAACGGGTTCAGCTGGACTTGATATTGTGGCTATCCAATCTGTCGTTTGTGGGCGCTGCATATAGACTTCAGCTTCTCTAAATGAAGGCGTGCTAGAGCCAGCAGGATAGCCTGCAACCACAATTTTTTGACCTATCACCGGCGCACGAGGTTGTTGGTCAGGTATAGTGCACCCCATAAGTGCAGCATCCATTTGGCCCGGATATAGAATTTGTTGACCGCTCGCAAATGGAGGGGATGTATTTAGCATTTGCCGAATGACATGGCCGGCAGTGATCCAACCGCCCCAAAGTTGAAAGAAACTTCCATACACTTGAATGCCGCGTTCATCGAAAAAGTGACGTTTCAAACTAATATTTGCCGGAAGAAGCGGCGAGGGCTCGACTATGCTTGGCGCGTTATTCGCAGGTGTATCCGCAGGATTTTCAACGGGTTCAGCCGGTTCTGTGGCACCATTCCGCGAGTCCGTTAAAATCGAATGCGCAAGACGTGCACCAGACACTAAGCGTCGCGCCCATCCCAATCCAAATGATGTAAATGTTTTCAAGCTGCCGTAGAATACACCGCGTCTAACCACGAATTCATTCAGCAGTTTCTCTTCGTCTATTTGTCTGACTGCGCGCAATGTGTTGGGGCCGATCGCGCCATCCACTTTTATTTTCTCACCGAGTGCACCCACTGCACGTTGTAATGTCTTGATAGCTGCACCCGGACCTGAATTGACAGCTGCATCCATCATTAGCATAGCGATGGAAGGTGGTAGGTCGTCGCCAAGGATTTTGTTCCAGTAATTTGCACGATAAATTTGCGCAGCTTCATTGTATGATAGGTCTTTGACTTCCTGTTTCGGAATGGAGGGTTTGCCGCGCCAGTTCGCAAGGGTTTGTCGCGTAATGCCATAATTGGTGGCACCACCCGGATCATTGGGGTGATCAACATATCCACCTTCCCATGTGAATATGTGTTTCATTGTTCTTTCATAGACATTCGAAGCCGACATGAAATTCACCCCCTCAGACTGATGCGTATGGTCCCGCTTTAAAAGCAAATACCCATCTTCATTGGTATATTTTTGGCTTTATATCAGTGTTTCGATATTTTGACATGCTTGCATTGCAGCGACAAGATACAAACAGTGCAGCATGACGAGTTTTGCTCTCAATGAACAAGATTCATATTATGCTGGTTTGTCTTCTGTTGGATTAAGTGTCGATAAGTCAGTGATTTGGCGATAAAAACAAGATACCCGTCCAGTGTGGCAGGCACCATCAGTCTGGCGCACTTTCAGCAAAATTGCATCCTGATCACAATCCGTGTGGATCGATTCGACATATTGATAAGCACCGGATGTGTCGCCCTTGCGCCATAATTGATTGCGAGAGCGGGACCAGTAAACAGCGCGTCCTGTTTCAATTGTCAGCTTGAGCGCGTCTTCATTCATCCATGCAAGCATCAACACTTCATTGGAAGATACATCCTGCGCGATAGCAGCAACAAGTCCATCACTATTGAACCGAGGACGAAAGCTTGTTGTTTCGTCTTGCTCAGATCCAGAAAGCGGCGGCGGAAATATAGGTGTTTTATTAGCTTGGGACATGGCGCAAACTTAGGCGTATTTTTCCTTGTTTGCCAGCGGTTTTTAGACATTAATCACTTAATTTTTGGCATGTGACTAAGGTGTCAAATAAACTGCTTTGTCAAAAATATGCGACATTTTTTGTAAATAATGTTTGACATGTAAAAAATATATGACATTTTGTGTCCATAATATTTTACATTTGTGGAGATAAGGAATGTCATTTAGAGAAAAAAGCGCTTGGGTCTGTTTTATTGGATTATTAGGCGTGTATGGGACCTATTTCGTCCAGAACGGGTTTCAGCTTCCAGACACGGCAACGCGTGCTGGATTAGCGTATAGCCAATTCTGGTTGATGATTTCGTTGGTTGTCATAATGGTCGCAGGGCACATTGTTGCAGCTGTGCTCTCGCCTAAAGATGCTGAAGCCGATTGTGATGAACGTGATAGCCAAATCATTGCAAAATCTGGTGCCTTGGGCGGCAATATCGCCATGGCGGGAGCATTACTTGCGGCGGCAAGCGCTTTTAAAGGGGCGACTGGGTTTCAAGTTGCAAATTGGGTTTTGCTTGCTGTGTTTGCCGGTGAATTGGTGCGCTATGGTATGCAAATCGCTAAATACAGATATTGGCTTTAGGGGGAGGCATGAGTAAAGAACTCCCATTTAGCAATCATATTCAAGAATTGCGCAAAGCCAAAAAGCTGACACAGCAAGAATTGGCGGATGCAATCGGCATGACGCGCCAGACAATTGTCGCGATTGAAAAGGGGAAATACTCTCCTTCACTTGAGGCAGCATTTAGAATTGCGCAGACATTGGAACAAAGTCTCACAGACGTTTTTGTGTGGAGCGAGTAATAAAAAAGCCCAGGCGTTTCCTGGGCTTTTTCAAATTGAATTTTTTATGCGATTTAGCGTTCGCTCAATCGTAGAAAGCGGTCGCGTAGATCTTTGTCTGTTTTGA
>NZ_JBZXVU010000038.1:0-32434 GCF_058892565.1 Hirschia sp.
CAATCAGGATTGAAGCCACCAATGCCGATGCAAACAAAAAGAGCGCTGCATTCGGCGAAATTTGTGGACGGCTAGCAGAAAAAACAGCGATAAAAGCACCTAAAATCAGAGAGAACACCAATGCCACCATGGAGAACTTACGTCCCCATTGTGTGCCTTTGGGTGTGTTCATTTTACTTGCTATCTGTTTGAACATGCGGCTTAAAACCTACACCTTTGACTGATCTTCTCGCCACCTTAGCAAAAGCTTCATGGCCGGAATATGATTAATCTGGCTTTTTATTCCTGCTATGGAAACATTCTCTCGCCCAATTGCATTCTTCAACACTCAAAAAAATCAGATGCAAAGCGATTTATAGCTTGCCACATTCAACAAGCCACCCTAATTTTTAACCATGTTAAAATCATTCTTAGAGCGCCTCAAAGGCGACACGCAAGCAAGTAAACCTGAATTCCTAAACGAGAGCGACGCACGTACTGCTGTTGCCGCACTCCTCGTGCATGCTGCGCATGTTGATCAGGATTATACAGACACAGAGCGTGATCTAATCGCCTCTATTCTCGCCCATATTTACAAGCTACGCGGTGAAGAATCGGTTGCCTTAAGAATTGAAGGTGAAGCCGCTGAAAACGAATGCGTTGATACATTCCGATTTACAAACCTCATCAAAACAAGCCTTCCTGAATCAGACAGAATAATCGTGCTTGAAGGTCTATGGAGTGTCATTCTTTCAGATGAAGAACGCCACCCAAATGAAGATACGCTTGTGCGCAAACTTGTCGAAATGCTTGGATTGGACCCAATCACTTCTGCCCACGCCCGCCAGCGTGTTGAAGCGGCAATGAAAAGCTAAAACTCAACAAACAGAAAGTGCGGATTACACCACGCCATACGTTTTTGTGTATTGGCTAAACATACGATTCCGCACTTTATACTCCAGCCCGTAAAAGTAGATTTTTCCTACAAAACCAAAGATATGCGCGAGATTTTATATCTATCGCGCCTTCTACATCTAGCTTTGGGCAGCACGTTTCTTTTCCTCTATGGCTATGTGAGCTCTTTCCAATTTTTGGATAACTTCAGGTTCTGCGCATGGTCCAATTTCCACCTGAACCTCGTGCGCCTCTAAAGGTTGCCCCTCCTCAGATATCAACGACATTTTACGCACTAATTTTCCAGTTTTCTTATCTCTTAAAACAACAGCCTCTTCGCCTTCACCATAAAGATGTTCATTGCCCCATTGCAGCATCGCATAAAGCGTAGTGCGCAAGGCTTTGCCCTTGGGTGTGAGCTTGTAAGAAAACCGTGTGCCTCGCTCGCCTATATTCACTTTTTCAAAAATGCCGCGATCGACCAAAAGGTTAAGTCGGCTGCTTAAAAGGTTTTTAGCAATTCCCGTATTGCGTTCAAAATCTTTAAAACGAGATGCTCCATAAAATGCTTCGCGGATAATCAACCACGTCCAATTATCACCAAATATATTAAGCACCCGCGCTATTGGACAGGATTGCGTGTGGTCTTGAGTCATAAGTGTCTCCGGTCAGTTTATTTTCTTATATATTGGTTGCAAATAAAAACCAAATGATATATTGGTTTCATTATTAAACCAAATTATCAGCAGTGATTTTCCCTGAATAAGGCTTGCACTATGTCCAAATCAAAATCCTGTTTAGTCATTGGTGCTGGTGATGATACTGGCGCTGAGATCGGCAAAGCCTTTGCCGCTGAAGGGTTTATATCTTGCCTCGTACGCAGACCAAGACATGCAGACGCATTAGAAAATCTTGCAGCGGATATCCGAGCAAACGGACATCAAGCCCATGCTTTTCCTGCTGATGCACGAGACGAAGATGAGATGATTGCGCTCATCGAAAAAATAGAAACAGAAATAGCGCCGATTGAAATTGCTGTGTTTAACATAGGCGCAAATGTCCAATTCCCAATTACAGAAACAACTTCCCGTGTTTACCGCAAAGTCTGGGAAATGGCTTGCTTTAGCGGCTTCCTTATGGGACGAGAAGTTGCAAAACACATGTTAAAGCGTGACTCTGGTACGATAATTTTCACCGGAGCAACCGCAAGTATGCGTGGCAAAGAAAACCTCTCTGCCTTCGCAGGGGCCAAGCACGCCCTACGCGCCCTAGCCCAATCTATGGCGCGCGAGCTTGGCCCCAAAAATATTCATGTGGCCCACACCCTCATTGATGGTGCAATTGATTCAAACTTCATTCGCGACAATTTCGCCAATGTTGATGCAATGCGCGAAGAAGATGCCATCATAAACCCCGCACATATCGCTCAGGCTTACGTCATGCTCCACAATCAACCCCGCACAGCTTGGACACATGAACTAGATCTGCGCCCTTGGAAAGAAAGCTGGTAGGAGACCATCATGACTGTAAATGTTGATTTTATATTCGATATTGGAAGCCCGAATGTGTATTTGGCTCATCAAGTCATCCCCAACATAGAAAAGCGCACAGGCGTCAAATTCAATTACATCCCTGTCTTGTTGGGCGGCATTTTTAAATCCACGAACAACCAGCCCCCCATGATGGCGATGGCCAATGTCAAAGGCAAATTTGACTATGAAATGCTCGAATTCAGACGCTTTTTAAAAAAGCACAAAATATCAAATTTTAAAATGAACTCCGCCTTTCCTATCAATTGCGTGCTGATGCAGCGCTGTGCTGTTGCAGCCAAAGCGCGCGGTGAATTATCTCCCTATTTTGACGCAGCATGTAAAGCATCATGGGTTGACGATAAAGATTTAGGTAAGGCTGAAATTCTTTTAGATGTCATCAACGATGCCGGACTTAATGGCTCAGCTATCATTGAAGCCGCTGCAACTGACGAGGTGAAAGCCACCCTTTTAAACAATACAAATGCAGCCATTGAACGTGGATGTTTTGGCGCACCCACTTTTTATGTCGGCGATGAAATGTTTTTCGGCAAAAATACACTGCGTGATGTTGAAGAAGAGATATTTGCTCAATTAAAATGATTGCAAGTTTCACTTAAAAACTAGCATTCATTTCAACGTGGCCCTAGATTAAGCGTGTACTTTATCCCCGCTAAATCTAGGAATCACCCATATGACCGGCATTCTCCTCCTAGCTTTTGTTTTCCTGTGTGCTGGGGTGATTGCAGTGCCCATAGCTTCACGTTTAGGGCTTGGTTCGGTGCTCGGATATCTGATCGCGGGCATTGCCATCAGTCCACTTCTCAGCATTTTACATGTCGATGTGATGTCCATTCAGCATTTCGCTGAATTTGGCGTTGTCATGATGCTATTTTTGGTTGGATTAGAGCTGGAACCAAAGCTTTTGTGGAAAATGCGAAATCGCCTCATCGGGCTAGGTGGTGGACAGGTTTTTCTCACCTCAATTCTAATCATGGTCGTCGCAATTGTGTTGGGCTTGGATTGGAAAATCTCTTTAGCAATTGGGCTCGTGCTTGCGCTTTCTTCAACCGCGATAGTCTTACAAACACTCAATGAAAAAGGCCTCATGAAAAGCGATGGTGGCCACAGCTCTTTTTCCGTTCTTCTCTTTCAAGATATCGCCATTATCCCAATGCTGGCCCTTATGCCATTGCTTGCCTCTCCTGATATTGCGCAAGCTGCTGCTCAGGCTGCAAGCCATGGTGCAGAAGCTGGCGATCATGGAGGCGATCTTAGCCTCGTCAAACATCTAAATGGATGGCAGACAACACTCGTAACTCTGGGTGCGATAGCAGTGGTCATTTTAGGGGGAAACTATCTCACGCGCCCAATCTTCCGGTTTATTTCGGCTGCCAATCTAAGAGAACTTTTTACTGCCGCAGCCTTGGTACTCATTATCGGTATTTCGCTATTGATGAATTTGGTCGGCTTATCGCCTGCTCTGGGTGCATTTTTGGCCGGTGTCGTGCTTGCCAATAGCGAATATCGTCATGAATTAGAATCGGATGTCGAACCCTTTAAAGGTATTTTGCTTGGCATTTTCTTCATAACGGTTGGTGCCCGCATAGATTTTGAACTTCTCTTCGGCAATTTTACAAACGTCCTCGGCCTAACGCTTGGGCTCATTGTGCTAAAAGCCAGTATCCTGATGGTGCTCGCCTTTATTTTCAACATTCGCGGACAGCACAAATGGCTTTTTGCTTTGGGCTTAGCACAAGCAGGTGAGTTTGGTTTTGTCCTGCTAACTTTTGTAGTCACCAATCATATAATACCAGCAGATATTGCAGATCAGCTCATGCTAGTTGTGGCGCTTTCTATGTTGATCACACCAGCCCTTTTCATAATCTATGACAAAGTCATCGCGCCTCAATATAATAAAAGCCAAGCGCGCGAAGCTGATACCATTAGCACCAAAAGTAAAATCATCATGGCTGGTCGTGGCCGCGTAGGTAGTATCGTTGACCGTCTCCTTCGCAGTGCCGGCTATGATTCAACCGTTATTGATTACAGTTCAAAGCATTTGGACATTATGCGAGCATTTGGCATCAATCACACATATTTTGGAGATGCGACACGCCCAGACCTTCTTCATGCTGCCGGCATAGAAGATGCAAAACTACTCATTGTTCTCATTGATCAAAAATCTCAAATAAACAAGCTCGTAAAATACGCATCAACGCACTACCCAGATCTCCACATTATCGCCCGCGCGATAGACCGTGACCATGTCTATGAATTATGGAGTTTGGGATGTCGCGATATTGTACGTGAAACATATGATAGTTCACTACGGCTTGGTCGCTCAGCGCTTGAAGCATTAGGCCATTCGCACGAAACCGCCGAACAAATGAAAGATGCATTCGATGAATGGGATAAAGAAGCTATGCTGGGAACAGCAGATGCTTACGACATCAACATTCCAGCATATGAGAATAAAGAATTCCTCGCTAAAGTGCGTGAAATGATGGACGACCGCGAACCCGAATTGCGCCGCACAATGGAAGAGATAAAAACAAAAGCAAAGCCTACCGATATCGTATCAAAATAATCTAATAAGCCACTACTCAAGCCTAAGATATTTCTTTTGGTAATCCGGCCTGTTTTCTAAGCTTAGCCCATTTTGATGAGATGGAATCACCAAAAGAATACGCCCAAGGTGTCTCACTTGGATTATCTTTTAACGCTTCAATATGCGTTGCGGCCAATTCCATCTGTCTCGCACGATACAGAGCGTAGCCAAAATTATTATGAGCAAACTGAGCTGCAAAACTATCGTTTTGAAAGCTGAGATTTTCGGTCATTTCAACATGAAACGCTGAATTTGCGTCGATGATCTCACGCTTCACATCATCTCGGGTCAGATAATTTTGATAGTCTGCACGCACACTCGCATCATCATCCATCAATGCATCAAGCCACGTCTCAATATGTGCACGAGCTAGCAAAGCATACCGCGCGGCATGAATATTCTGACGTTGAGCAACATCACGCGCAAACGCAAATAATTGCTCAAGACTTCCTCCCCATTTGGGACAAAGCGCTTGCAGAGCCGCTCCCAAGCCCTCCATTGGAGGATCATCGCATTGTTTTAATCTTGCAATAAGTGCATCGCACTCTGCACGATTGTTCAATCCCATTGCGATACGAATTTTAAATCCTTGAGCTAAAGAATTATCGGGTTGAGTAGCCAACGCCCGGTCCAGATGTACCGTCGCTGCTTTCAACTCTTTTAAGAATAAAATAGCTGCATCATGCCCGACATGATCAGCCGTAGCGCCGCCGCGATATCGCCATGCCCATTGCGTTCTGACACCGCCAACAAACACATCAGCATCGCTCGTTTGAGGGAATTGCATATGAAACTCCCCCAAGTCTCCATTGACGCCACATGATTGAATGAGCGCAAACCGGCTATTATTGGATTGCTTCGCTAGGAGTTGAGACAAGGCAGACCAATTGCCGTTTCTCATATGCTCCAATGCAACTTCCATATCTGGATGCCAGTTTTTAGGTTTTAATTCTGATTTTTTACTGCCGCCAAACAAGCCAAACATAATGCCCCCTACAGAAATTAAATTCCAACAACCCGGTTTGGGTTCATCCGATTTTCTGGATCTAACGCACGTTTTACAGCTCTTAACATATCTAATTCCACACCAGAAACACGCTCGGCCAATTCATCTCGTTTCATTGTACCAATGCCATGTTCAGCAGAGATTGAACCATTCATCTCGCACACAAGATCATGCACAGCTTTAGTCAAAGCTGGACCATATTCTTTGCTAAATTCCACATCATCTACGCCCTCTGGTGGGGCGACGTTATAATGCATATTCCCATCCCCCACATGCCCAAATGAGATGATATTTGCATTGGGGGCTATGGCATAAACCAGTTTATTGGCTTGCTGAATGAAGGCAGGTAAGGCAGAAACTGGCACAGACACATCATGCTTGACGGCTTTGCCAAAGGCTTTCTCAGCGAGAGGTAAAGTCTCGCGAATTTTCCAGATTTCAAAAGCTTGGGTTTCACTTTCGGCAAGCACACCATCTGTGACTATTTCAGCTTCCAACGCCTTTTCAAGCAGGCCTTCCAGCACATCGCGTGCACCTTCTTTTCGCGGAAATGATATCTCCATCAACACATACCAAGGTGATTTGGCATCTGGGTGCGGATCACGCGTATCAGGCATTTGCTCAAGCACGAAATCAACGCCAATTCGCGGCATTAATTCAAAACTAGACACCGCTCCGCCTGTTTCAGATTTTGCCAGCGCTAAAAGCTCAACCCCCTTAGCCGGACTTTCTACACATAGCCATGACACCATTTTCACAGCAGGGCGTGGCATCATTTTTAAGGTTGCAGCCGTGATCACCCCAAGCGTGCCTTCGGCACCGATGAAAAGCTGCTTTAAATCATAGGCCGTATTGTCTTTGCGCAAACCTGTCAGCCCGTTCCAAATGCGTCCATCCGGCATCACAACTTCTAGCCCAAGCACGAGGTCGCGCATCATCCCATATTTAAGCACAGCAACGCCGCCAGCATTGGTTGATATCAACCCGCCAATCTGCGCCTCACCTTCTGCACCCAAAGATAAAGGGAAAAGCCGGTTTTCCTTCGCGACAATCTCTTGCAATTCTGCGAGAATAATACCGGCCTCGACCGTGACAGAATCATTGAGTGGATCAATGTCGCGTACAGCCCGCAAACGTTTGGTGCTTAGTAAAACTTCACCATTGGGCAATCCTCCAAGGACAAGCCCAGTATTGCCGCCTTGGGGCGTTATTGCCACGCCATATTCAGCGCAAAGCGTCATAAATGCAGAGACTTGCTCAACCGTTTCTGGACGCGCCACAAAAGGAGCATTCCCCTTCATACGGCCCCGCCAGTCGGACAGATAATTGTCCATATCTTCGGGCGCATCAATAAAACCTAAAGGGCCAAGAATTTGCTTGGCTTGCTCAATGAATTCGATTTTTAGTGGGTTATCTGTCACATTTAACTCGTTGGAACATCTCTAGAAGGGCAAAAGTCGACATTGTGTTGAATGCTTTTTGTTGTGAAAATGCCTTCAACACCTCCCCAAAAAGTATAGCCCTTCCCCGATCGACTGACTCGGAAGCAACTTTCGTTTTCATAATTACTTGTTTCATATGAAAAACATGCCTTCCCGTCATTTTGTATGGTCAGTTTGCCAACCAATTCTACGCCGCCAAATTGATAGAAAGTGACACCATCAGGCTGAATACACTCACGCCAGCTTTCTTTTGTCTGTGCTGTTTCACCTTCCATCCATATGCCAAAAAGCTCAGCATTTGCTTCAGCCATGGATAAAATATTTGAACTTGTTTCCCTTTCCGATTGCGCTGCCGCATTTAAGACAAAACACCCAGTTAACAATCCAGTGAAGGCAATAATTTTCGGGATCTTATAAAGAGACGTCATAATATTCCAAGCTAGCTTAAATTCCTGGCCAGCTTATCATGGCAATCTGCACGAACAAAGTTGGAGACAGGCAAATACTTGTTTCAAAATGCATATTATCGAGCTAAAGTTTTCTCAACCCGCTTACTTAATATCAGCTAGTATAATGCTGCTGACTTTTGAAACAATGCTAGAGCATCAATGAGATATTCATTTAAAGCCATTCAGCGCTCGCTTGTATTTTCGACACTAGCGGCAGCATCAATCTTCATAACGGCAAATGCACAACAGCTATCAGCAGATCAGAGCTTAACGATCAAACGTGATTTGGCCGGTGTATTGGGCGAAGTTCATTATATCCGAACACTTTGCAATGGCTCTAAAGATCAATATTGGCGCAATTTCATGAGTGACTTCCTCAAACATGAAGCAATTTCCCAACAACGAAAATCTCTTTTCACTGCAGCTTTCAACCGTGGCTATAAATTTCAAAGCCAACGCCTTAGCCGTTGCGACTCTAAAGTTGCGATTCTAGAAGTCACTCTCGCCTCTAAGGGCAGAAGAATGGCAGAATCGATTGCCGCTCAATACATGAATTAGAACAATTCTCAAATACTGTATGCTGAACATTTTTGTTTAATTATTTTTAAAAACCAGCCTATCTACCTCTTTACATTACCTAACGGAAATGTTCAATTTTTTACAAACAAAATAAGACCTTAAATAAAGACTACCCATAATTTAATGATTTTATAATTGCAAATTTAATAAAGTTTACAACGTTGTCATAAAAACTAAAGTCAACGTATATAAAAAAACAGGGGGAGATATTCAAACAATGGTGAACGAGAATCTCTCATTTTCTGAAACCACTCAGTCACGTGGCTCAAATTCACAAAATAGACCCAAATCGTTTTTACAATATCTCTTTTATCGCTCCCATAATATAAACGGAAAACAAGTCGATCATGCATCTATCTCAGATGCATTTTTCATTGTGACGCTTTCTATTTCTACCATAATAGCGGTCATTATTGCCTTTAATTTTGAAAACATTCATGCCTCATCAAAAATTGGATTGTGCATGAGTGCGACTATAAGCTGTATCGCTTCAATTTCCCTGATGAAATGGCCACACTTTTCTTTTCCGGCTATTTTACCAACCATTGCAATTCTTCTGACAATTGTTGAAACAGCTTATCACACGTCTGGCTCAACCTCTTATGCGACGCCATTCCTTCTCTCCATCATGCTAACCATTTTGATGGTGGACACAGACCTAAAACTTATACTTAATCTCGTATTTTTCTTAATAGCCTTTATCTTCACGACTTTGGCTGCACTCGGTCTATGGGGAGTGCCTTCGGCACTGAACCCTCAAGAAATGGCATTGCTGCAATTTCTGTTTTTAACGCTCAATATTATCCATGTCAGCGCGATTACATTGACTTTCAAAGCAAGTCAGGCAGTGCAGACAGCCTTATTAGTAAACCAGAAAGAAGCACTCATCGAAGTAAACAAGGAAAGGCGAAATTTTCTAGCAATGGCAAGCCATGAATTGCGCACGCCTATGAATGCTCTGATGGGCTCTCTAGAAATTTTAGATAACTCTTCAGACCCTAAACTGAAGAAAGGTATTAGAGAGTTAGTGCGTGATGCAGCCAAAGGATTATCTACCCAATTGGATGATCTTTTAGACCTATCCAACCTTGAAAACGGTCAGTTAAAGCTGTCGCCTGCACCCAACAATATCGTAGAACTCACAAAGCGCACTTTGGAAATATGGCAAACGCAAGCATCTGATAAGCTTATCTATTTAACGCTTAATTATGATGAGGCGTGCAATTGCGAATTGCTCGTAGATTCAGCACGCATCCAGCAAGTTATCAACAATCTTATTTCAAAAACGATTCGCACGACAAATTCTGGAGAAATTACAGTAAATCTGAGCTGCATATCTTCAGCGACTGAAGAACACACATTCGTACGCATGCTTATATCCGACTCAAACGCATTGCCTACTGATGATTTAGAAGACGAATCAATCACATCAGATAACTCTGCTTCATCGATACAATTCAACACCTCAAAGCGTTTTGGTTTCCATGTAGCAAGACTGATAGCCCAGCGTATGCAGGGTGACATCGAAATATTGAAAAGTTCAACGTCCGGCTCCCATTTTCTCTTCACATTTCAAGCCCCATTTGTGAAAGATTCACCTCCCAATGACACTTTTCTAAATACCGCCCCCCATAAATTGAGAATATTGTGCGTAGATGATCATCCTGCGAATCTACGCATTTTATACATCCTACTTGCAGAAAATAACTTAGACGTGGATGTCGCAATGAGTGGCGAGGAAGCCATTAAACTCTGCGCATCTCAAAGGCGATATGATGCAATTTTAATGGACATTATGATGCCTGGCATCAATGGTGTTGAAGCTTGTATTGAGATAAAAAAACTAGACACGCCAAACGCAAAAATACCAATCATCGCTGTCACAGCAAACGTCGCGCCTGAAAATATTGCCGTATATTTGGATTCAGGAATGCAATCAGTGGTCTCAAAACCAATTGAATCCCGCAAATTGATTGGTGAATTAAATCAAACATTAAAAATGAACGATCAGAACCAGCAGAGCTAAGCCCTACTAGCAAAGCCAAAGAATTTAGCACAATTCAAACTGTTCCCCCCCTGATCCAGCGACCTGTTCTCAATTTCACAAGGGGGGGACTAAATTGAGACAGGTACTGGACCGGCCATGTCTGGTAAGATGGGGATAATCAAACACGGCCAACGGCAGAGACGTCATCCTATGACATCGTCTGTTTATCTCATCTAAGAAGCCTCAGAACCGATTCCAAGATGCTGACATGAATTTAAACATAAACAATTTGTCAGCTGGCAATTTCAGATTTTGAAGCCGTATTTTCAATTTTCTTTTGATAAAGATCAGCGCCGCACCTTTTACAATGTATTGCATCCTTATCATGACCTTTAAAGCGACACGCCGGACATTCGATGTCAGATTTATCGTCATCAGCGACAATTGACTGCAACATCCGTACAAACAAAGTCAAACCAAGCAACATCACAACGATGGATAAAATTTTACCGCCCTGCCCGACAAGTAACACATCTCCATATCCGGTTGTCGTTAGACTCGTGACTGTGAAATAGAGCGCATCCAACTGCGTTTTAACATTTGAGCCCTCTCGCCCAACCTGATTCACATACACCATCGCCGACATAATAAAGAGGAAAACCACGAAATTGGTGACCCGGTCGATCACACGCCTATGTTGATCAATAAATCGAGAGACTTTTTCTAAGCGACGCAAAAACGTAAACGCGCGCACAATTCGAATAATCCGTAGCACCCGCAAGAAAGCAAGATTCTCAAACAAGATCGGTGCTATCAGCGTCAAAACAACCAAGACATCCGCCATATTATGGATTTGCCGGAAAAATTTGAGCTTATCTTTGGCGATGTAAAAACGCGCAAAGAAATCAACAGTAATGTAACAGGCAATAAAAATATCAATAGGCATCGCCCATTCATGAACCAATGTCCGCTGCCAAGAATGGAATGGTTCCCATAGGAAAAAAGCGATAGTGAGAAAGTCCAGCACCAATAATGCCCATCGGAATATGAATGGCGTACGCCCCTCACCTTCATAGAGCCAAAATAGCGTCCGGTTTAATTTGCCGCGACTTTTTTTCTTCTGCTCCATCTGACTTTATTCTCTTTCGTTCAATGACTTTTGAATCAATATCTTATGCATTAAAATGCACAAGCACGAAAAGACAGTGGAAAAATATTGTCTATGCCCTTACATGATAAGCATGAGCAAACCTGTCTGTCTGGAAAACCGCGTCGTCCTCTGTGTAGACGGAGTAGATGCGGAAACATTTTTAAATGGCCTTCTAACCAATTCCGTTCTCAATATGGAAATGGGGCAATCGCGGTATGCAGCATTACTGATGCCGCAAGGTAAAATTATATGTGATCTTCTTCTATTAAAGACCGAAACGGGGTTCCTGCTGGATGTGCCAGCACAAGCAGACGAAGCTCTGATGAAACGCCTCAAAATGTTTCGCCTAAAGGCACAAGTCGATATTTCCCTCAAAGATGACCTTGGAGTCTATGCCTTCATCGACGATGGGCACCCCGACCCGCGCCACCCAGATATGCCTAAACGTCAGATTGGACCTAAAGACCTTTGGGAAAACACATCGCGCAAAGATTATAATATAACGCGCATAAAACTGAATGTGCCTGAACTTGGCAAAGACTTTGGTGACAATGAAGTCTTCCCCGCTGACATCAATATGGATTTGCTAAACGGCATTGATTTTAAAAAGGGATGTTTCGTCGGTCAGGAAGTCGTGTCTCGTATGAAACGGCGCGGCACAGCACGCCGGCGCACACTCGCCTTCCATTTCCCCAATGGTGCACCAGATGCGACAACGCCTTTATATTTAGGTGAAACATTACTTGGTGAAATCAGCTCCAGCACGTCTGATTATGCACTCGCACGCATCCGAATTGATCGCTTAGCAAAAGCCCAAGCAGAAGGGCAAACTGAGTTTATTGCAGCAGACAAAAAAGCTGAATTAATATCTCCAGACTGGCTTGCAGAGCAGATAGAAGCTGTGACATCGTCCTGATAAGAATATCAGGAGCAGCTTATGGCAGAAACCAAACCTGAGACAGCCCCCTATTGCGGCTGGGCCCCTTTGCATGACACGCTTTATCGCGGATATCATGATGAAGAATGGGGTGTTCCTGAATATGATAGTCGTGCGCTCTGGGAAAAATTTCAGCTAGATGGGCACCAAGCAGGTTTATCGTGGATTACTATTCTGCGTAAGCGGGAAACCATGCGCGCAGAATTTGACGGATTTGATCCAGAAAAAATAGCAAAATGGGATCAAGCGCGTATAGACAAAGCGCTTCTAAACCCCGGCATAATCCGCAGTCCTAAAAAAGTGGCCGCGACAATCTCTAACGCTCAAATCTATTTAGATATGCGTGACAAGGGCGAAACTTTTTCAGATTATCTTTGGAATTTTGTCGATGGCAAACCCATTGTCAACAAACTTGATAATTGGAAGAATGTCCCCGCAAAAACGCCACTTTCTGAAACTATCGCAAAAGATATGAAAAAGCGCGGTTTTAAATTTTGCGGCCCCGTTATTGTCTATGCCGCGATGCAAGCCGTTGGCATGGTCAATGATCATGAAGTCAGTTGCCCACGGCATAAACAGGTTCAGGAGTTTTACCGATGAAGCCCCTTTTATCCATTCTTGCTTTAACTTTCGTGCTCACAGCATGCTCGAGTTTAGGCAAAGATATGCACACGCAACGAGCGCTAGATGAATGTCGCCAAGAAGTTGGCAATGACACACGCGATTGCGAACGCCGCGTCGAAGAAGAACGATATAAACGTGACGTCAAAGATCGCATTGAAAAAGAAAAGAAGTCCATCAATTGAACTCAGTTTTCAAACCAACTTCCATTTTAGCCAGCTTTACAGCTTTTGCTTTGCTTTCGGCATGTGCTTCAAATCCGACGCAAACAGTTGAAGAAAAAAATGATGCCGCCATCGCAAAATGTTTTCAGACTTTTCAGAACTGGCCTGTAGCCCGACTTGATTGCATAAGTAAAATCAGAGGAACTGAAGATCCTGATGCCGTGGTATCAGATACTTTAAAGACCGAAAAAGCCGATTAAAATGGAAAAACGGGGCCGATATAAATATCGCCCCCGTCTCTCATCACCCATACCGCCTAAGACGGGAGTTTTTTTCTAATCATTAGACTCATCGCCGAGTATATCACCCCAAAGGGCATCGGGACTTGCCTTGTAGGCTTCAAACAGAACAGCCAAAACCGCACCTGCTAAAACCATCCATAACACTACAGGTTGCTGCAATGCTTCCACCATCATATTTATCATATTTGTCTCTCTCTTACGGAGCTAGACCAATATGACTCAAGGGGCTTAATAAACTCTGAGTCTTCAACAATAATATGGTAAACAAGCCCCACTTTTCTGGTAACCTTTAGATAAAAATGCATGTGTTTACAGCTTTTTCCTAATTTTCGAGATTTTTATGACGTTTCCTGCTTCACCCGTATCAATTTTAAATTCTTCTACGACGCCGTCAGATGACACCACTTCCCAAAACTCAAAAACGCAAGGTTCACCTGCTAATTTGAAAAAGAAGTCGAAATCACCTCCACGCGCTTGGCAAAGAATGTTGTCAGGAAGACGTCTGGACCTTTTAAACCCTTCTCCGCTGGATATCGAAATAGAAGATATTGCTCATGGGCTTGCTAGGGTTGCGCGCTGGAATGGACAAACCCAAGGTGATCATGCTTTTTCCGTCGCCCAGCACAGCGTCATTGTTGAAGCGATATGTGAAGCCCTAAATCCAGATATGCCAATAGAGGAGAAAATAACTGCTCTTCTACATGATGCACCTGAATATGTGATTGGCGATATGATTTCTCCATTTAAAGCAATTTTGGGTGACAGCTATAAGGATGTGGAGACAAGACTAGAACATGCCATTCACATGCGTTTTGGATTGACTGCAGCCATTCCAAAACGTTTGAAAAAAGCCATTAAAAAAGCAGATCTGATTTGTGCATATTTTGAAGCTATCCACCTTGCCGGATTTGACAAAGCAGAGGCCAAACGCCTTTTTGTTGAGCCGCCGACTGGCTTGATTGCAGACGTCACACCATTGGCTATTCCCCAAGCTCAAAAGCTGTTTCTTGATCGTTTCCACACATTATTGCATGAATTAGATCAGAAAAACGGCAAGTGATTCACACAAAGATAGAGTTATCTAAAACAAGGTTGTCCTAAACCGTGCACAATACCCAGCCCATTATGGTCGGTCTTTCAGCTGTTATCGTCGCAGCAAATTCCAAAGCCCCTTATGCATTGGTAACCCGCCATAGCGAAGGGCGCTCCGGCTTACCATTTGGAGCTTTTGATCCGGCTAACCACCGCACAATGGAGCAAGGTCTGCGTGATTGGGTACATACCCAAACCGGATTCGAGCCAGGATATGTTGAACAGCTTTATACATTCGCAGACCATGGCCGCGAACTGCCCAAAGCAGATATGGCGAATGCACCTGACAATGCACGCATCATCTCTGTAGGATATCTGGGACTAACCCCCGAGCGCACAGAAATTGACGGTGCATTTAATGCTGTCTGGCGCGATTGGTATCGCTATTTCCCGTGGGAAGATCATCGTGATCGCATTCCAGATATATTGGAAGCGGAAATCAAACCCGCTCTCATGGATTGGGCGGGAGACTCAATTTCACGCAAAGAACGCGCAAAGCTTGCTTTTGGATTTGATGATGCACCATGGATAGAAGAGCGCGTATTAGAAAGATATGAACTTCTCTATGAAGCTGGTTTAGCAGCAGAGTCTATCCGTGATGGCCGCAGCTGCGCATCAAAACCAATTTCAGACCAGTCTATGGTCTCTGATCATAGACGTATCCTCGCCACGGCTATTTCGAGACTACGCGGAAAAATCAAATACCGCCCAGTCATATTCGAACTTATCACTGACAAATTCACCCTTTTGGAACTTCAACAAACCGTCGAATCCCTGCTTGGACAATCCTTACACAAGCAAAATTTCCGGCGCTCAATTGAAAAATCGGAACTGGTCGAAGGCCTCGGAGAATATGCCACCACAACAGGCGGGCGCCCTGCTGAACTTTTTCGTTGTCGCAAAGAAACCCTACGCAAAACCATCGCATCAGGCATAGCGACACCACATCAAAGGCGGGATACTTAAAAATGGTATGAAATTTGCTTCCGACAGAAGAAACCAATTGTCTGTATTCTGACACAAGGAACTAGAAATGAAAATTTCTACCTTCATCATTTTATTAAGTTCTTTTTGTATTTCTTTGCAATGCTCAGCGAAAGTCCATCCATCTGCTTCAGATGAGGAAAAAGCTCAATCCACAACAGATACCTCATTGATAAGAAATGTGCTCGTAATTGGAGACTCAATTGCTTTAGGTCAGGGCGCAAAAGGCACCTCAACCCAATGTGCACTCACGCCTGATATGCATGCACCAAATAAGTCCTTTGCTGCATTGGTTGCCAATTCATATAATGCAGAACTAATGATTATAGCAAAATCAGGACACGGGCTTGTATCTAACTACAATCAATTCGCGTCACCTACAATGTCGAGTACAATATTTGAGAATGATGCCGAAATTCTTCCAACTCAGGACAAAGCACCAGAACTTATTCTGATTGAATTGGGCACCAATGACTTCGCCAATTTCAATCCCGAACCCACATTTTCTCAAACATATACAAAATTACTAACAATATTGAATAAGCGATACCCCAACGCTGAAATTGTAAGCCTCGTTGGCCCCATGTTACATGGCGACGATGCCAAGAATGTAACTGAAGCTACGTTGCGCGGCATTCAAAATGCCTCCCCTGCAGTCCAAAAAGTAACGAAATTTATTTCACTGTATTCAATTGAAATAAACAAATCAGATTGGGGCTGTTCCTGGCACCCGAACCTAGGTCTGCACAGAAAAATGGCCGAAACTATTTTGGCACGTTAATTGCTTGAAAGTCTTTAAATATTTTTAAAGGCTGCAGCAATGGCATTCAAAATCTCTTTCGCATCACCGACCACAATTGCACCGAGCACATTCGGCGCTTTTAAAATCGATTCTCTTCAGATTTTGCGAGCCGTTGCAGCGTTGAGTGTATTTTTCTTCCATTTTTTTGATGCAATGAATAACGATTTCGGATTGTTTTCTGGAAACGTCTTCTCTGTTGGGGCCTTTGGGGTTGATGTTTTCTTTGTGGTCAGTGGTTTTATAATTTGCTTCGCAGCTGAAAAAGAAACCTCCCCAATATCATTCTTCATTAAACGCTTATGTAGAATCCTACCTCTCTATTATCTGCTCACATTTGGCGTGTTCCTTATAGCGATAGTTGCACCATTTCTTCTCAATTCTACCAGTGCCGATATACCAAACCTGCTGAAATCACTCTTTTTCATTCCGTACGCAAAAGAAAATGGACTTGTACAGCCTCTGCTATTTCTGGGATGGACATTAAATTATGAAATGTTTTTCTACGTCATTTTTGCTATTTCGATGATAGCTGGCCGCTTCAAGATATACGTCTGCATCGCCATCATTTCACTTTTGATCCTAGCTGGGTATGTCACCAAACCAACATCAACAATCGCTCAATTCTACACATCTGGAATAATGCTAAACTTTATTTGGGGTGCCGTATCTTACCTTATATTCCGCCACTTCCCCAATGTCTGCAAAGCCCTTCAGCCGTTTTGGCCCTTAGCAGCTATTGCTATCTTAGCTCAGAATTTTGTGCAGCTGCCATTGAATCGCGAGTTTGCCTTCGGTCTACCTGCCGCGATACTCCTTCTTGGCGTGGTGACGATAAAAGTACCCAATGGAAAAGTCTGGTCCTTTTCTCAATTGTTAGGTGACGCGTCTTATTCTCTATACTTAGTTCACCCATATATTCTTCAAGTAATAATTAAAGTGCTTATTCCTCTTGTCGGTATAAACATTGTGTCAATATCGACTGCTACAGTTATGAGTATTGCTGTAACTTTCCTTGCCTCTATTTTATTATTCAAGTGGATCGAAAAACCATCGAATACATTTCTGCGCTCAATTGCCTTGAAAAAAACAATGCGTGCAGGTGGGCTTTCAGTTAAACTTAGTAGTTAAGGGTTTTAACTTCTTAAGTCTCAATCACGTTTTACCTTGTCAAAACAAGGTAAATTGGATAGTAAACTTGTACTCAAATTGGGCAAAAGCCCAGCTTTATTCGGATTTTCCCCTAAAACTTATAGGCTAAATCTTGAAATCTGCTGATGCTTACCCACATAATACTCATATTGAGTAAAAGGTTCCCCTCAGTCATCTCATGGCATTCGGGATATGAACCATAAAGAATAAAGGGGCTGAAAATGGCACGTATTATTGATGCAGGAAATGTTTGCGAGATCCCAAATCTGGATAAGCGTCACGCAAACCCATCCCAAGCGCGCGGCCTAGCCTATAATGACGAGGTCAAAGCAGCCGTTGATCATCTGTATGAAGAAGTCAAAGACTTCATCACACCAATGGAATGGCCAACTTATGCCCCTCTTATTCATGCGATAAACAAGCTCAAAAAAGAAAAAAACGCGGTTGTTTTGGCGCACAATTACATGACACCGGACATTTTCCACCTTGTTGGAGATTTCCGTGGTGACAGTCTACAGCTTGCCCGTGAAGCAGCGGAAGTAGATGCTGATATCATTGTGCAAGGCGGCGTGCACTTTATGGCCGAAACGTCAAAAATCCTCGCACCAGAAAAAACTGTTCTTATCCCAGACATGCGTGCAGGTTGCTCCCTTGCTTCGTCTATCACGGCTGAAGATATCCGCCTGATTAGAAAAAAATACCCTGGCATCCCAGTGGTCACTTATGTGAACACATCCGCCGCAGTTAAGGCCGAAACCGACATCTGCTGTACGTCTTCCAATGCGGTTCAAGTTGTTGAACAAGCTGCAAAAGATTGGAACACTGACACAGTTATCCTGATGCCAGACCAATATCTTGCGAAAAACGTTGCGGCAAATACAGGCATCAAAATCATCACATGGGCAGGCGCTTGTGAGGTCCACGAATTATTCACGGGACAAGACGTGATCGACATGCGCGAAGCCCACCCCGGCGTTGTCGTATTAGCCCACCCTGAATGTCCGCCAGACGTGCTAACCCAAGCAGATTATGCAGGCTCTACATCTGGCTTAGCCAATTATGTAAAAGAAAAATCACCAAACAAAGTTATCCTACTGACGGAATGTTCCATGAGCGATAATGTTGCAATGGAAAACCCAGATGTGGAGTTCGTTAAACCTTGTAACCTCTGTCCACACATGAAACGCATCACAGTTGAAAACATCTATGATTGCCTTGTGAATATGGAATATGAGGTGGAAATCGAAGAAGCAACACGCATCAAAGCAAAATCCGCTATTGATGCAATGCTGGCCCTTCCCAAAATGCAAACACCGCCAGACTTCCAAACAGGCCTCAAACCGATAGACATCGAAGTTGAGTCACGCCCTGTCGAATTTGAGGCAGTTAAATAAGCATATTTGCTAAAAATCGCGGCGGTGGCACCTGCCATAACCATGTCACATTGCCACCGCTATTTCGTTGCAGGCTTTAATCTGATTGAGTTTAATCAGTTTTTCAGCCACAGGATGCCCAGCCATGACAGCTAAGTCATCATTTTCAAAGTCGAAGATACTTTTAAGTACGATTGCACTTGCTACATTTGCGGCCTTTTTTCCAACCGCTGCAAATGCAGAAGACGCTCGCGAACACGTCTCAACGAATATAGCTGGTGCATGGGTCTTCGAAACAGGTAGTTATAATCAAGGCCTCTGCAACCTAACCGGCCGTATGACAATTATGGCCACACCCCAACCTAACGCATACACATGTGAATTTACGACCTATGAAAGATGCCCCGGCCAATATGGTGAGGTTGAGCAGACTTGCTCCCTTCTCATTGAAGGTGATGAAGCAGCTTTTGTATCCCAAATCGAAAATATCGTTAAACAAACGCCCCAGCCCTATGGGTACGCACC
Organism: Hirschia sp.; assembly: GCF_058892565.1. Taxonomy (NCBI): domain Bacteria; kingdom Pseudomonadati; phylum Pseudomonadota; class Alphaproteobacteria; order Hyphomonadales; family Hyphomonadaceae; genus Hirschia; species Hirschia sp. The sequence continues at coordinate 19,576 of NZ_JBZXVU010000038.1, forward strand.
TGATGATTGGCGCCTAACGATAAAATCAAATGATGAAATGGTCGGCACGCTGGAAAGCGCCAGCCGAGCTTATGTCCTCTTCAAGCGCGATTCCTCGCCAATATCCTGAAAAAAGTATGACCGTGAACAATATGGAAAATTCAACATCGTCCAGAAGTGACACCGACATCCTCATCATCGGTGCCGGTCTTGCAGGCCTTTTCCTTGCGCTAAAACTTGCTCCAAGAAAATGTACGGTCATTTCTCCTGCGCCATTGGGCACTGCAGCGTCATCATCTTGGGCGCAAGGTGGCCTCGCAGCAGCGCTACATCCAGCAGATAGTCCAGCGCTTCACGCAAAAGATACGATCGCAGCGGGTGGACACCTTGTTGAACCAGTTGTCGCAAGCCTCATCGCAACCCATGGCCCCGAACGTGTGCGAGACCTCTTAGAATTAGGCGTCCCTTTTGACAGAACAGAGAATGGCGCGCTTGCTTTAAGCCTTGAAGCTGCACATTCCCATCCGCGTGTGGCCCGCGTTGCCGGCGATCTAGCCGGTGCCGCTATTATGGAAGCTTTGGTGAATGCCTCAAGAGCAGCTGGCCATATAGAGCTAATCGAAGGCGTCAAAGCCATATCATTATTACAAGATGAGCATGGCCGCATTGGGGGCATCGTCGCACAAAATGTAGCATCAGGTGAAACCCATCGAATGTTGGCACTGGAAACTGTGATATGCGCAGGCGGATCAGGTGGTTTATTTCAAGTCACAACCAACCCGCGTTCATCGCGCGGTGATGGCATTGCCATGGCGTATGAATGCGGCGCTTTAATTGCTGATCCAGAATTTGTGCAATTTCATCCCACAGCCATTGATGTTGACCGTGACCCTGCTCCGCTTGCTACAGAAGCCTTGCGCGGTGAAGGTGCCGTATTGCGCGACAAAAATGGTCGCCGCTTTATGTTTGATTACAATGAAAAAGGCGAAATGGCTCCTCGTGATGAAGTTGCCCGCGCCATCTATGCCGAACGCATGGCAGGTCGCGGCGCATTTCTCGACACAATAGCAGCTGTGGGTGACGAATTCCCACACCATTTCCCAACAGTTTTTGCAGCCTGTGAAGCCGCAGGCATAGACCCCCGCAAAGATCATATTCCAGTCGCGCCTGCCGCGCATTACCACATGGGCGGCGTTGTATCCGATATCTGGGGACGCACATCCTTGGATGGCTTATCAGTTTGCGGAGAAAGTTCTTCAACCGGTGCACATGGTGCAAACCGCCTCGCCTCCAATTCCTTGCTAGAAGCTGTTGTATTTGCTGACCGCATTGCAACACGCCTGCGCGAAGCAACATTATCCAGCGCTCAAGGGCTTTTATTTGGTCAACCACCTGTTGACCTAGATCCTACAGACCTAGAAGCCCTTCGCATTCTGATGGCCGATCATGCTGGTGTTTCTCGCAATAAAGACGGCCTCACATTGCTTTGCAACTGGATTGAAGAAAAAGAAGATGTACGCGGCGGTGCACGCGCGCTCACTGTCTGCCGCATGATTGCGCGCGCAGCCCTTGAACGCAAAGAGAGCCGCGGCGGACATTACCGCACCGATTACCCGCAGGAAGATGCACCTGCCCGCACTTATGTTAGTAAAAGTGACGATTTAAAGCCAATAATCACGCGCATTCCAATGGATAACACAATTCAAGCTGCTTAAGCTTGGCCGTGCTACAAATGAATGCCGCACACAAAGAGATTTTTATATGAACATTCTGCCTATCCCACCGCTTCCTGATGTTATAATCGAACCTCTTGTCCGTTTGGCACTCAGCGAAGATCTTGGCCGCGCAGGCGACATCACAACAGATGTCACAATACCAGCGGATACGCGAATGATCGCCACAGTAAACGCACGCGAACCTGGCATTGCAGCAGGCTATGATGCTGCAAGATTAGCAGCACGTATTGTCGACCCCGATCTAGAATGGGAAGTTTTACACGAAGAAGGCAAACCTTTTAAAAAAGGCGCTGAACTTATTCGCTTGAAAGGCTTTGCCCGATCCATCCTGACAGCAGAGCGCATGATATTAAATTTCATCGGCCCTCTATCTGGCATTTCGACGCTGACAAGCAAATTTGTCGATGAAGTCAAGCACACGCAGGCGCGCATTGTATGTACTCGCAAGACCACCCCCGGTTTTCGCGCCCTTGAAAAACGCGCTGTAAGGCTCGGTGGCGGCGTAAACCACCGTCTAGGCTTGGATGATGCCATTTTGATCAAAGACAACCACATCGCAGCTGCAGGTAGCATTAAAGCCGTATTGGAACGCGCCAAAGCCTCCGTTGGCCATCTATGCTCTATCGAAATAGAGGTGGACACACTTGAACAGCTTAAAGAAGCCATCCCTTTTGCACCAACAGCTGTCCTACTCGACAATATGAAACCCGATATGCTGCGCGAAGCTGTCGCCATGATAAACGGCAGTTGCAAAGCAGAGGCCTCAGGCGGTGTGAACCTATCTACTGTGAATGCTATCGCCGAAAGCGGCGTAGACTTTATCTCAGTCGGCGCACTTACCCACTCAGCTGTAAACCTGGATGTCGGATTGGATTATGGCTGATCCCCAAACAAAAAAGCGAACCCGCTTAAGGGCTCGCTTGGTATTTGTGTTGCCAAACTGATTTAGAAAGTTTTGGCCAAAGTTAGCTTCACATTTCGGCCCGGTTCAACATCATTAAGAACAAGAGCGCCGAATACAGGGTGAAAAGTCGCCCCAGTGCGTGACGCTTGTGAGGTATAAGCCTCATCGAAAAGATTATCGATACCTGCCGTCACAGATAATCCAGACACACCAATAGCATCATCCCAACGCGCTGAGATATTGTGCAGGCTATACCCTTCTTTGTCTTCTCCAGACGCAGTCGTCACATCAGTTGTGATCTGAGAATTCCAATTCAAAGACAAATTCAAGGATGTGATAAAATAATCTGCCTCAATACCGATGGATTGACCTGTTTCCCGCAGGCTTTCAGAACTTGGCGCTTGTGTTAGGCCAGAGCGATCATGATCAGAATCGGCAATAGTTGTCGTTAGGCTGAAATCATCAATTGTGATACGTGCACTCGCTTCATACCCTTCCAATTCATACGTACCAATATTGGCATCAATCGTACCTTGGTCATCGATGTAATCGTCAATGGTTGTTTTGAAAGCGCGCAATCCAAAAGCCAAATCAGCGAGTCCAAAACCGGTTGTGTACTTCACGCCTAATTCAACATTCTCGCCTGACTGAGGAGTTAGATTGATGTTTGCGACTTTATTTTCACCACTCCCGCCAAAAATTTCAGGCAGCTCAGGACCTTTAAATAATTCCAGATAGCTTCCTTCTAAAACCAGATTATCTGTGACACGTGCCTCAAGACCCAACCCAAAGGTCACGTCATCATATGAAGAGGAGCTGTTTTGATCAATATAATCCACCTGATAGTCGGTATAGCGTACGCCCGGTCTTAGGAAAAAACGATCGGCAAAACTAATCTCATTTTCTAAGAATAGCGCGATTGTTTGGGCTTCATTTTCAGATTCTGCGGCAACATCAGAAACATCCAAATTCCCATCATAGGTCAGGTTTTGATCGAAATATTGCAAACCATAGGTTAGAGCATGTTTCACTTTGCCAGATTTCAAATCCGTATACGCAGTGATGTTTACACCCTGATTGTCTGCAGCGGCCTCTTTGACAGCAGGAGGTGTGCGCGCAACAAGATTTGGATTTGTTTCATCGCGCCAAAATTCCAAATCATTCATGGAATAAACAGCGTCTAAACGGAACAATTCGCCAAGATCAAGCTCATATGACAAATTCAGTGTGTTGCGAGAATATTCAGTCGGAAGCAGAATATCGCCCGTAATCGCTGCATTTGTGAGAACACCCATATCAGGGCGCTGAGTATAATCTCCTGCATCCTCAAAGACATCATAACTTAATTCGATACGCTGGTTTTCAGTGATATCAAATCCCAGTTTGGCAAGATAATTCTTAGTCGTGCCGTCTGACCCGATCGTCTCAAGCCCATCACCATCTTCAAAATTATCGCGATCAACTTGGTTGAAGTAAATCAACCCGTCCACTTTCTCAGCGATCTGACCATAACCAGCACCCGAAAACGACGTCTGCGCATTAGAATTATACCCAGCCATTAAGCGGCCACCAAATTGGTTTTCAGTGGTCGCTAACAGGTCTTTAGCATCTTTGGTTTCAAAACGAATAACGCCGCCTATTCCACCATGTGTAACGGAAGTGGCACCTGGTTGAACTTCAACCGATTTCAAAATGTCTGGATTTACGAGTATATTTCCGATGTGGTGATAAATATAATTCGTCTGAAGCGCACCATCCATATACACATCAAGATTTCTATCATCCATACCGCGCACATTAATGCGTGAATTCAGTGAATGCGTTCCACCAATATCTACACCAGGCAATGTCCGAAGAAGGTCTGACAAGTGATCCGCTTGTTTAACTGCCAATTCCTGCTCACCCAAAAAGAGCGAGTCTGACGACACAGCTGTTCCCCATACAATAACAGCATCTTGGACATCCGTGTTTGCAGCATCCTGATTGTCCTGAGCCAAGGCCTGACCAGCAAACATAACACTAAGACCAATCAAAGCTGTGGCCTTCATCAATTGACATTTATTCATACAACCCTCCCCTGAGAATAATTCTCACTAACACGCAGTGCGCTAGGAACCATTATTAAGAATGGCTGTCAATCTCAGAGTGTCTCTAATTTGGTGGGACAGCATGAACCACCTATCGGTCACTATGCTTGTTGCAAAAATATGCTCACACGCCTTTTGCAATGAGAGATTTCCCATCACTTCATACCAAACAAAAAAGCCGCCCAGATATCTGAGCGGCTTTTTTGTGTATTCAATTTTATAAAACTTACAGCGCTTTTTCAGCAGCTTTGTTCAAATCATCAGACGTCACAACGTTTGACACTTTTTGGATACCACGCAGGCCATTCGCTTTGGCTTGTTGTGTGCGGACTGTTCTCCACTCTTCAGCCTCTGGAATGCGATAGAAGATGTGAGTACCAATTGTTTCTGTGTGTATAAGGCTAGAACGCCAATAAGGTGTCACATAATCTGTGTGATAATGTGTGGCATTGCCCGTCATAGTCTTGTCGCTAAGACCCATCATAACAAATGCTGCAACTTCGATGGAACGATCCCATGCTTCACCGCGAGGTTTACGACGCAATGAACCATCACAAGTGAATGAGAACTGACAACCAGTCACACGTGTATGTCCCTGATAAACCACATCACAAACTGTGTCAGGGTATCGATCTGAAGCGACGCGGTTCTCTACGACTTCGGCAACAGCTAATTGTCCACCTAATTCTTCACTACGTGCTTCATAATAAATCGCTTCAGCCAAACATAAGTGTTCGAGGCGCTGCTCTCTAACTTCCTCAATCTGCTTACGCGGAGAGAAATTCGCAATCACATCGACAACAGGATCAATTTTTTCAACGTCAAAAGACGCCTTCGTCAAAGAACCCGGAACAATCTCACTGTCAGATGCATATGCAACTTGCTGACGCCAAGGCTTGGAGATGTCTATGCCTTCAATATCAATCTGACCGTCTGCAGATGTATTGATAAGCTGTGCCAGCTCATTCGCTTGTCCCAGAAAAACTTCTTCTGTCTTTTGAACACTAACGTGAGCAGTAATTTGAGGCGCACCATATGCAGCCGCCGCGGCCGCACAAGCGACCCCTACTGCACGTTGTTGCATTTGCCGTTTTTCTTCAGCCGACATCATCACTAACCGGTTCAACGCGCCCGCAAGGAACGCCAACGAACTATCGAGTATATAACGAGTCGATTTCATAAAAGTTAACAAGATCGTCCCCCCCGGACAATCGCCCCTAAGCAAGTTTACAATTTATCTTCCCGCTGCTGAACGCAATGCAACGACGTCACGAGCACAGATTAACAAGGTGTTAACGGCCTAATTATGGCTAGATATGTGATTTTTTAGGGATTTGGCAACCCCAAACGCCACTTCATTAACACTTTGCAATGAAATGGTAATGTTTGCAGGCGGATGAATTTTAATGCCGATCCAATGCTAGCCAAGTTAAAATCAGGCTAAAAGTTTATTTTCTATGAAAGAATTCGTTAACGATAAAAACTTTTTTTTATCATTATTCATGGTGAAGATATGCATATCAGCATGCCAGCTACCCATAAAAAAGGGCTGATTCTTCAACCAGCCATTCTTCAATTTTCAATTATTTGATTCGTTTACGCAGTCAAAGCCGCATGTGCCGCCGCTAAACGTGCCACAGGAACACGGTAAGGCGAACAAGACACATAAGTCATGCCAAGGCCGTGACAAAACGCGATAGATGCTGGGTCACCGCCATGCTCACCACAAATCCCGATTTTCAAATCAGGCTTCACGGAACGACCACGCTCAGCACCAAGTTTCACCAATTCCCCAACACCTTCAATATCAAGTGTTACGAATGGGTCTTTTTCATAAATGCCTTGCTTCTCATAGTCACCAAGGAAACGCGCAGCATCATCACGGGAAATACCCAATGTTGTTTGCGTCAAATCATTCGTTCCAAACGAGAAGAACTCAGCCTCTTCTGCAATATCTGCAGCACGTAATGCAGCACGTGGAAGCTCAATCATTGTACCGACAAGATAATCAATCTTGATGGCTGATTTAGGCAAGACCGCTTCAGCCATTTTCACAATGCGCGCTTTCATCAGCGCCACTTCTGCTTTTGTTGCCACAAGCGGAATCATCACTTCAGGCACAGGCGCAATACCTGTTTCTTTTGCAACATTCACAGCAGCTTCAAAAATAGCGCGTGCCTGCATCTCGTAGATTTCCGGGTAAGTTACACCCAAACGACATCCACGGTGACCAAGCATTGGGTTGCTCTCGTGCAATTCAGACGCGCGATGTGTCAGCATCTCAATAGATACACCCGAGCCTTTTGCCACTTCTGCCATTTCTTCATCAGAGTGCGGCATGAATTCGTGCAATGGCGGGTCAAGCAAACGAATATTGCAAGGCTTATCGCCCATAATGCGGAAAATAGCCTCAAAGTCGGAGCGCTGCATTGGAAGCAATTTTTCAAGTGCTTCTTTACGGCCCTTCTCATTGCTTGCCAAAATCATGGCGCGTACAACTGGGATACGGTCAGCATCAAAGAACATGTGCTCGGTGCGACAAAGACCAATACCTTCTGCGCCGAAGTTTTTAGCCACTTCAACATCAGCTGGCGTTTCAGCGTTTGTGCGCACAGATAATGTACGTGCATTATCGGCCCATTCCATAATGTGCGCAAAATCACCAGAAAGATCTGGTTCAATCATCGCAACGCGGCCTTTAAACACTTCACCTGTCGCACCATCCACCGTTACGATGTCACCGCGTTTAAGCGTGTCACCTGCAACAGACACTTCGCCAAGCTCTTTATTGATGCGCAATGAACCAGCACCACACACACATGGACGCCCCATGCCGCGCGCCACAACAGCCGCGTGAGATGTCATCCCGCCGCGTGCGGTCACAATCGCTTTAGACGCGTGCATACCGTGAATATCTTCTGGGCTTGTTTCGATACGGATCAAGATAACATCTTCACCCTTAGCAGCCGCATCCGCCGCTTCATCGGAATCAAACACGATTTTACCAATAGCCGCCCCCGGAGATGCAGGCAGACCTTTCACAAACACGCGCCCTTCAGCCGTTGCTGCCGCTTTGGCATCTTGGTCAATCATTGGGTGCAATAATTGGTCAAGCTGAGCCGGAGCGAGACGAAGCACTGCTTCATCCTCAGTGATCAGACCTTCTTTACACATTTCAACAGCCATCGCCAAAGCAGCTTGTGCTGTGCGTTTCCCATTGCGGGTTTGCAGCATGTAAAGCTTGCCCTGCTCAACAGTGAACTCAATGTCCTGCATGTCGCGATAATGGTTTTCAAGCTTAGATGCGACATCAGTCAATTGCTGATAAACATCGGGCATTGTCACTTCTAATGGTTCATCATCAGAACCCATTTCAGCGGCACGTGCTTTTGAAATCGGAGCCGGTGTACGAATACCCGCCACAACATCTTCACCTTGTGCGTTGATAAGGTATTCACCATAGAATAAGTTTTGTCCTGTGCCCGGGTCACGTGTAAACGCCACACCCGTCGCAGAAGTATCACCCATATTTCCAAACACCATGGACTGCACATTAACAGCAGTTCCCCAAGAAGCTGGAATATCATTGTGCTTGCGGTAGAAGATCGCGCGATCATTCATCCATGATCCAAACACAGCACCAATTGCGCCCCATAGCTGATCTTTAGGATCTTCAGGGAAAGGTTTGCCGCCATTATTGCTTAAAACAGCAGACTTATATTTGCCGATCACATCCTGCCAGTCTTCGGCCTGCATGTCTGTGTCCAGCTCATAACCTTGAAGGTCTTTATAGTCTTCAAGAATGTCTTCAAACACATCATGAGTGATGTTTAACACAACATTGGAATACATCTGAATGAAACGACGATAGCTGTCATAAGCAAAGCGCTTATCACCAGATAAGCTTGCAAGACCTTCAACTGTTGTATCATTGAGACCAAGGTTGAGGACAGTATCCATCATACCCGGCATGGAGGCGCGCGCACCAGAACGCACAGACACTAATAATGGGTTTGTCGCAGATCCAAACTCTTTGTCAGTTTTCGCTTCAAGCGTTTTCAGGCTTGCTTCAAACTGTGCATCTAGCTCTTCTGGATATTTGCGGCCCAAATCATAAAATGCAGTACAAACGGCTGTCGTGATCGTAAATCCTGGAGGAACTGGTAGCCCTAGACTTGCCATTTCAGCAAGGTTTGCTCCCTTTCCACCAAGTAGGTTTTTCATAGACGCATCGCCATCTGACGCGCCGCCGCCGAAATCATAGACCCATTTTGTGTTGGCCATTATTGTTGTCCCGTAACTTGTCCCTAGCCTTCTATTTTTGAGAAATCCGCGACTTGGCTAGTTACATCCCGGATTCTTGCTAACAATTTTAGGCGGTTTTCCCGCACTTTATTATCTTCTGCATTGACAATCACATCGTCAAAAAATGTATCGACTGGACCACGTAGCAAACTCAATGCCGACATCGCCCCTTCGAAGTCTTCCTTCTTTAATGCAGCTTCTGCATTCGCAGTTGCAACATTTAAAGCCTCATGCAAAGCCAATTCCGCAGCGTCTGACAACAGTTTTTTGTCAATCTCGCCCGTTATAGCGCTACCATCCTTTTTTTCTTCTTTTTGTAGGATATTTGTCGCACGCTTGTGTCCCGAAACGAGATTCTTTCCGTCCTCAGTTTCCAAGAATGAACCAAGCGCCTCAACCCGTTTCACAATCAGAACAAGATCATCGCCGCCCAGCGAGAACACAGCATCCAATAAATCATGGCGAATGCCCTTATCGCGAAGGTAAACTTTTAAACGATCTTCAAAGAATGAGAGGAGGTTTTGAGCCAAAGTCTGCGCTTCATCTTTAAAGCCAGTTCCTTCAATGAAAGTTGTCCCATCAGCCTCGACGTCCTGTGACAACTTCCACATTTCAGTCCAGTGTGCTTTTGATACTGGCGACAGTGCAAATCCAATTTCAGCTAATTCTGAAAAACATGGCTCCAATTTCAATCGAATATTATTTTCCAAAACTAAGCGAATAACACCCAAGGCAGACCGTCGTAATGCATAAGGATCTTTTGATCCTGTAGGCAATTCATTGATGGTCCAAAAACCAGAACATAAAGTATCCAGCTTATCCGCCAGCGCCACAGCCACAGCCGTTGGCTCTGTTGGCACGTCATCAGATGGGCCTTTAGGCTTATAATGGTCGCGGATCGTATCAGCGATGTGTTGAGGCTGCCCCTCTTCCATCGCGTAATAGCGCCCCATCACACCTTCAAGCTCGGTGAACTCAAACACCATCTCAGCCACAAGGTCACATTTGGCGAGTTTTGCCGCCGCAATCGCGTCTTCTTTCTTAGCGCCCACAATCGGCGCAAGCTCGCCTGCAAGGGCCGCCACACGCTCAGCTTTGTCTTTTACTGTCCCAAGCTTTTCGTGGAAGACAATATTGCCAAGGCTATCAAAGCGCTCTTCTAATTTTTTCGCTTTGTCATTCTCATAGAAGAACACAGCATCAGATAAACGCGCAGACAACACTTTAGAATTACCCGCCGCAATCGTCTTGCCGCCATCTTCAGCTTCAAGATTTGCAACCACGATAAATTTAGGCGCAAGCTTGCCCGTCTTAGGATCACGCACCGCAAAATACTTCTGGTGCACGCGCATAGACAAGGTGATGACTTCCGGCGGCAACGCCAAGAATTTAGGGTCCATATCCCCCATAATCACCACAGGAAATTCAGCCAGACCCGCTACTTCTTCTAGCAGGCCAATATCAGGCACTAACTCTAGGCCCTGCGCATCACACAATGTTTTGGCTTCTGTCGCGATAATGTCTTTGCGCTCATCGCGGTCGTAAATCACGCGGCCTTTATTCTTCAAAATATCGGAATAATCATCAAAGCGGCGCACGGTGAATGGCCCTGCGCCCATAATGCGGTGGCCCTGTGTGACATTGCTTGATGCAATGCCATCAATCTCAAACGGCACCACTTCACCATCAAACGTACACAAAATACGTTGCAATGGACGCACCCAGCGCATATCGCCAGAGCCCCAGCGCATGGATTTTGGCCAATGGAATGAGCGCACAATCTCAGGCACCATATTCGCAATAATCTGCGTTGTTTCTACACCCGGCTTATTAATCACCGCGACATAGAATTGGCCCTTCTTTTTATCTTCTTGAATTTCTGCCTGCTCGATAGAGTCTAATCCAGCACCGCGCAAAAATCCCGCAATCGCTTTTTCAGGCGCGCCAACTTTTGGCCCCTTGCGTTCTTCGCGCACATCCGCAGATTTAATTGGCAAGCCTTCCGCCACCACACACAAACGGCGCGGCCCAGAAAAAGCCTTCACCCCTTCCGCCATCAAGCCCGCTTCGGACAGTTTATCCATCACAGCGCGTTCAAGGTCTGCTTGCGCCTTTGCTTGCATGCGAGCAGGAATTTCTTCACAGAAAAGTTCAAGGAGTAATTGTGGCATAGCGTATGTGCCCTATGGCAAAGAGATCAAATTTTGGTTCAGAATAAACAGAAAATTTCGCGCAAACTACTCTGCTGCGACCGCTTCCGCTTCTTCTTGTGCGGCCCATGCTTGAGCAGCGCCTTTGGCCATATCGCGCACGCGGGCGATAAAGCTTTGACGTTCGGTGGGTGAGACCACCCCGCGCGCATCTAACAAGTTAAACATGTGGGATGCTTTCAAAGCTTGCTCATAAGCAGGCAGCGGCAAAGGCTTTTCCAGCCCCAGCAAATGCTGGCTCATGCGCTCACACGCTTTAAAGCTTTCAAGCAAATCATCTGTATTGGCGTGCTCGAAATTATAAGCTGATTGCTGTTTCTCGTTTTCCAGAAACACATCCCCATAAGATAATGGATGCGGGCTGTCTGGATCATTATATGGCAGATCATACACATTATCGACGCCAAACACATACATGGCCAAGCGCTCAAGCCCATAGGTTAGCTCACCCGATACTGGGAACACATCCAAGCCGCCCACTTGCTGGAAATATGTGAATTGAGACACTTCCATCCCGTCACACCAAACTTCCCAGCCAAGGCCCCATGCACCCACTGTTGGGTTTTCCCAGTCATCTTCCACAAAACGAATATCATGCACAGTTGGATCAAGGCCGATTGCGCGCAAGCTTTCAAGATACCAATCCTGAATCTCTGGCGGGTTTGGTTTTAAGATCACCTGAAACTGATAATAATGCTGCAAGCGGTTTGGGTTTTCCCCATAGCGCCCATCTGTCGGACGGCGTGAAGGCTGCACATACGCCACATTCCAAGGCTTTGGCCCCAGCGCCCGCAAAGTCGTCGCGGGGTGTAATGTACCCGCCCCCACTTCCATATCATATGGCTGCAATACCGCGCACCCGCGAGAGGCCCAATATGTTTGAAGGGTCAGGATCAAATCCTGAAATGATTTAGGTTTTTGGCTAGCTGACATGTCAGTTTCTTTTTTGTTCGCGAGGTCTATCTTCTGGCCGTCATAGACCACAGATTCCCCACCGCTTCCATTGCACAATTTGGCGCGGAAGCTAGTCTTTTATGACTCAAGGATCAAGGTGGGGAGTTATAGTTAGAAGTCAATCATATAACTATTCGATTTTCTTTTCATCGTCTTCTTGTTTGACAAAACTTCTGAGAACCCTCAACGCCAGTTCTCGATCACCATCTGGAATTTTATCCCAAGTAGACCAAACCTGATTAGACGCCATTGGGTCGCGGATCAGAAAATCTGCAGGTTCACAACATAATGCTATAGAGAAAGCCTCAAGCAAACCTTGATTGTAAGGCTTGATTTGTCGCTCAAGTTCACTGACGTAACCCTTGGTGGTCTGCACGCGGTCAGCTAGTTCCTCTTGCGAGAGTTTGCGGTAAATCCGCCAATGTTTTAAATAAAAAGGTCTTTTACTGTTCATTTCTCAATTATATGTATTTGTTCCGTTGAGAAAAGAGAAATTCACCAAGCTGAAAAAATCTGACCGTGCCGCGTAGGTGCACTACGCACAAGCAAATGCAACATCTCACCCCGTCATACCCGACGGCGCAGCCGTCAGGGTATCCATCTCTTGTCATCTCAACACTGTATTAGGATGCAATTTCGGGTGTTGGCTTCCACCAAAGAAGCTGTCACCCCAGCGAAGGCTGG
>NZ_JBZXVU010000039.1:0-92109 GCF_058892565.1 Hirschia sp.
TCATTGCCCCAATCTGAATAGCGCACATTATCAAGGCTGATCTCGCCATCACTGGGCGCAACTGCACCTGCGAGAATACGAGCTAGTGTGGTTTTCCCCGCACCTGAGGGGCCAATAATTCCAAGTGTTTGTCCAGCTTCTATCTCAAACGAGATGTCGTTTAAAATGGCTTGTTCACCGATTTTATAGCTTAATTTTTGCACTGATAGTTTGCCGTTTGGGGCAGGCAAAGCCAAGCGTTCACGGTTTGCTTGTGTGCTTTCCGCTAATGCCGTGAGAACAGTCGAAAGAGATTTTCTCGCTGTGGTTAGCGGCCGCCATGCTTGAATGAGTTGTTCCACAGGGCTCAAGGATCGAGACATGATAATAGATGCTGCAACAATGGATCCGGGGGACATGAGCCCTTGAACAGCAAGATAACCACCAAGTCCGATTGCTGTAGATTGCAGCGCTAAACGTACAAATTTAGTCAGTGCAGTAATCCGCCCGGTCGTGAGACTAACTTTTGCATGCCCATCTACAAATCCTACACGCTCTTCACTGCGCAAGCGGGTGAGGGGTTCCATCATGCCAAGCGTGTTGATTATATCCGAAGCACCATTGAGCGCAGTTTGATTGTTATAGTGTGATGTTTGGTCACTAAGAGCTTGTTTTGTGGCTTGGGCCGATGCCATATTGTTGATATACGCTAGTAATATCAAGAAGCTAACACCTGCTAGTGCGACGCCGCCCAAGATAGGGTGAATGATAAAACAGACGAAAATATATAAAGGTGTCCAAGGGGCATCACAAAGAGCTGTGATAGATGGTCCGGTGATCGTTTGGCGGATTTGATCAAAGTCCCTTAGGGCATTTTGGGTTGCCGCTGATGCGCCGTGCCGCATAGTGGATCTAATGACCGATTTTGCCCATTTACGGTCTAGTTCGATGGAAGCTCGGATCAAAATAGCGTTTCTAATGCGGTCTAAGATCGCAAGGACACCTAGAGACACAACTAAAATCAAACTCAAGAATACAAGTGTGTTTATACCGCCCGTGGTTAGTACACGATCGTAGACTTGAAGCATATAAAGGGAAGGGGCGAGAAAGAGCATATTGTAAAAAGCGGAGAACAGAGCGACGAGTCTGAAATGCTTTTTCACCGGTTTCATCAAGTCTAGTTGAGTCGTTGATGTTTGATCTGTTTCTGACATGTCCATTCCCATAAATCCCCAATAGGTTGAGAAGAATGAAGCACTTTTTATGCCAGAAACTCGATCGGAAATTATAACCTGTTAGCCATCTGAAATTGTCGACGGCTAACAGGTTTGGTATTGAGATTGGCTTAGAAAATTAAGTCATCCTGAAGAATGATAGGGTCAATGAGATTACCGTTTTCATCTATCCCGCCAAGGACATCAGCGAAGCTTAGTGCTACAGAAGTATCTAACTTCTCGCTTAGCATTGTATTTTCGGTATCTGTTTGAGTAGGAGCCATTATGTCAGAAATATTTACTGATAAATCAACAGGTTGCATAGCGAATGCAAGTGTTTCCATTATGTCTGGAGCAGTGATCTCCATCATGAATTCATCTGTGTCATCAAATGCCCAGTCTGCAGATTCTGATATGCCCGTCAGGCCATATTCTGCATTGAAAATGGCAGCATCATCGAGAGTGTAGGCATCGTTTCCATTGCCGTCCCCCATGATTGCGAAGTTGGCTAGGTTTGAAATACCAATGCCATCTAGATCAATGCGGAGGGTGTACCATGTGCCTGTTTCAATTGAGTTTGTGCCAGATTGACCGGTTTCCCCATCCAGGCTCCAGAATTCACTATTATTAGCATCAAGTGTTTTCTGTTTTCCGTTTGTGTCCCGTAGACGGAGGTAACCTGCGCTGCCGGCTTCTTTGAAGATGCGTAGTTCTAGAATAGCATTATCTGCATCAATAGCTTGTCCGCCAGAGATACGGAATCCAGCTTGCGACCATGATCCACCGACAACATCAATTTCACCGTTTTCAACAGTTGGTGTTGCCGCGCTACCTTCTTTCCACGCACTGACACCATCTGCAAATGCATCATCAAAGAGAATGCGGGTGGCGGAGGCGGGAGGTGGCACTTCATCATCAGCAATATTGAGCTCAAACACATCAGAGACGGTTTCGCTCCCATCATTAGCGGTGACGCGGATGTTGAGCGTGCCTTCAGAGCCTTCAGGTGGTATGCCAGTAAATACAGTGCCATCAAATGAGAGCCAAGCAGGTAGATCAGAGCCATCTTCAAGCGTGGCAGTGAATTCTAATGTGTCAGTTGCATCTACATCAGAGAAGGCATCAGCCGGCAGTGTGAAGCTGAAGGCTTCATTCTCAGTGGCGTCCTGATCCACAATCGGGTTGGACACAATAGGGGTATCATTTGCACCAGTGATTGTGAACGTCGCAGTCGCAGTGCTTGTTCCACCATTCCCATCTGAAATAGTGTAAGAGAAGCTGTCAGAAACAGTTTCACCAACCGCAAGATATTGGTATGCTGAAGTGTTAGTAACAGTGATGTATCCATTGCTTGATTCTAAATCTACATGCGAACCCATAGCGCTGTATTCATCAACAGCAATGATGGTAAGTGCGTCTTCATCAGCATCCGTGTCGTTTGCAAGTAACAGGGCGTGCCCCCATCCAAATCCGGCAGTGTCTTCATCAATATTTGATGGTAACGTGTCATCATTGGCCACGGGCGGTGTGTTTGGTTCACCTGTTGCGATGAGGCTAAAATTATCTAGTAGGGAACCACGCGTACCAGCTGATCCACCTGTTTCAGAGGCCAGTTCCTGAACGGTTAAACGATCTTCTCCACCTGTGCCGATGACGTTGAAGGTATATTGTGACCAGTCTTCTTCAGGACGGAAAGTGGCGATGATCTCGTCATTCCATAGAATTTGTATCGTCTGGTTTTCTGTTGTTTTGTCGTTTCTCAGGCGTGCATCAAAACTGAGTTCATAAGACTGCCCGATTTGTGTCTGCACATCCTGGTAGAGACCATCAACTGCATCGCCCACATCTAGTTCGAGGTGTTGCTCACCATCGGTCGCTTTAAAGCCGAGAAGGTCATTCCAGATTTCAATCTCACCACCATCAATGGCAGTCCAGCCTTCAATTGAGGTGTGGAAATTGTATGTTCCTGCCTCATGTTCAGGATTTTCAAAAGACCCGTTGATTAGAAGATTGCCAGCAGGTGGAGGTGGCACGTCATCATCAGCAATATTGAGCTCAAACACATCAGAGACGGTTTCGCTCCCATCATTAGCGGTGATGCGTATGTTGAGCGTGCCTTCAGAGCCGTCTGGCGGTGTCCCTATGAAGGTGGTGCCAATAAATGAGAGCCAAGCAGGTAGGTTAGAGCCATCTTCAAGCTTGGCAGTTAGCTCAAGTGTGTCCAGTTGGTCTCTGTCGTAGAATGTGTCTTCAGGTAGCGTGAAACTGAAGGCTTCATTTTCGGTCGCGTCTTGATCCACAATCGGGTTGGAGACAATGGGGCCTTGGTTCGTCCCTACGACAGTAAAGGACACGCTGGCCGTGTCGGTGCCGCCATTGCCATCAGATACAATATAGCTAAATGTCTCAGTAACAGTCTCACCTTCGGAAAGGTGTCCAAATGCCCCATTTGCCGAATAGTGGATTGAACCATCATTCTCTAAATAGGTAATTTGAGCACCACTTTCGGTGTAGTAAATATTGTCCGAACCAATATCTGGTGTCGGAACAATGCCTATAATGCTTAAGTTGTCACCATCTGCATCTGTATCATTCGATAGCAATTGAGTGATATCAAATTCGCCAGGAAGGTTCTCGTCAAATGTACCAGTATGTATGTCATCATTGGCCACGGGCGGTGTGTTTGGTTCACCTGTTGCGATGAGGCTAAAATTATCTAGTAGGGAACCACGCGTACCAGCTGATCCACCTGTTTCAGAGGCCAGTTCCTGAACGGTTAAACGATCTTCTCCACCTGTACCGATGACGTTGAAGGTATATTGTGACCAGTCTTCTTCTGGACGGAAAGTGGCGATGATTTCGTCATTCCATAGAATTTGTATCGTCTGGTTTTCTGTTGTTTTGTCGTTTCTCAGGCGTGCATCAAAACTGAGTTCATAAGACTGCCCGATTTGTGTCTGCACATCCTGATAGAGACCATCAACTGCATCGCCCACATCTAGTTCGAGGTGTTGCTCACCATCGGTCGCTTTAAAGCCGAGAAGGTCATTCCAGATTTCAATCTCACCACCATCAACGGCAGTCCAGCCTTCAATTGAGGTGTGGAAATTGTATGTTCCTGCCTCATGTTCAGGATTTTCAAAAGACCCGTTGATTAGAAGATTGCGATCAAGTTCTTGCAAATTCACAAGTTCATCTGCAAATTGAGCAAACTCAATATTTACTAAGGTATCAGTACCATCATTGCTCACGCCAGATATGTGAGAAACAATGTAGGCATTTTCAGCCGCGTTAAAAACGATGGAGTAATCGGCTCTGTTGCCAGAGAAAACAGCTGTATCTTCACCAGCACCACCGTCTAAGTAGTCGTCTCCACCGTTCCCGGTTAAAATATTGTCCACTTGGTTCCCAATAATGGAATCGTCACCTGATCCTGTTGTGGCATTTTCAATAATAGAGCCACGGGAAATACTTAGATTTCCTTTTAAGCCGCCCACATCGGAGATACCTTCTTCGCGAAGGTCGATATTATGCGTGCTGGAGTAGCTAAAAAAGTTGATTGTATCAATGCCGCCATCATCCACGATGGTAACGCTGGTTGCATTGCTACTTGTAACGAAATGATCATATATACTGCCAGCATTTGAGCCCTGACCGTATACAGTGTCACCAATAAGATTCTGGGATGTCGTGCCATAGAGATTTCTAATTGCGACAACATCCGCTACCATTGGTGTCATAATATATGCATAATCAGCATCGATAGTGGTGTTTTCTGTTTGAGAAAAGTACGACATAATCGTCGCTTGCCATGAGTCATTTGTGTAATGGTTGTCCTCGCCGTAGTCGGCAGCCCCATTGTAATTACCCGCATGGCCTAGTCCGAGAGCGTGACCGATTTCATGGATATACGTTTGAAAGCTATAGGAATCCAAAGAGTAACCGTAATAATCAATCCATGATGTTCCAATATTGATAAATGCGAAGTCCATGTTGGAACCGGTTGTATACGTCTGTGCGTAGGCACCGGAATATTCATCATCGAACACGATGTGAGCTGGTTCGGTTGTTTGAATAAATGTAAGTCCTGTCACTGCACTCCAAGTTTGGAGTGCATCATAAGCAAGTGATTGGCCAGCAGTAGTTAAATTGGAAATGTTGACAGATATTGAGCCGCCAACAGCTATGTCAAATGATCGAGCAGATCGGTTCGTATTATCCCAATAACCATCCGTGAGCTGAAGTGCTATCTGGTCCGCGGTAAAAAAAGGTAGATCGGCGTTTTGTTGACTGCTCAATTGATTATCCCCAACTTGCAAAAAGACTGTGTTTTTGGGATGCAAAAAATGCGCCACATTGCTAGTAATAAGGGGTTTGGCCGCGTGGCTCGTATGAGCAAGCGTTATCCTATTCGCCCTTCAGCGAAAAATCGTAAAATGAGTGATAAGCTACGCAAAAACCTAGATTTTCTTATGGTCTTGTGACGCATTCATGGATGACCTAGTGTGGGTGGTTAAGCTTATAAAGACGACATTTCTATATATTTCCGAGGGCCTATTTTGTGTCTGAATTTGGTTTGCTTGGCATTTTATTCCAATTGTATGGCTATAGCACCGAGCATGCCTGCATTATCACCTAATAAAGGGGTTCGAATGAGGTGTGAAGCTTGAGGAACGTTGCCGCGCAAATAATCGCCAAGGAGTGCTTCATATTGCTTTTGAATTTTGGGTAAGAATTGAGCAGCCAACATTAAACCACCCCCAAGAACAATGCGCTCTGGGCGGAAAGTTAGCGTTAGATTGAGGCATATCTGAGCAAGATAGTAAGCTTCAATATCCCAACCTTTATGATTTGTAGGAAGCTCTTTCGCAGATCCGTAGCGTTCCTCGAAAGCGGGAGCACATGCAAGCCCTTCGAGGCAATCATTATGGAAGCGGCAATAGCCTTTATAGTCTTGATCATCGATGTGGCGTTGAACTCGGATATGCCCCATTTCTGGGTGAAGGGGACTTCCCATGAATATACCATCTTGGACTAATCCAACACCAATACCTGTGCCAATAGTTACATAGGCCGCGCGGCGACAATTTTGCGCTGCTCCCCACCATAGCTCAGCAGCAATTGCAGAATTTACATCAGTGTTGACTATAGTTTTCAGGCCGAGTTTTTCTTCAAACTCTTTCTTCAGGTTCACATTGCTCCAATAAGGTTTGGGTGTGTTGAGGATGGAGCCATAAGTGTCACTCGCCTCATCAATATCCAAAGGACCAAAGGTAGCAATACCTAAACCTTCAAATTCAAGGTCATGCATTTGCTGCATGTCTTTGAAAAAGCCAACACATGACCGTATGGTTTCTTCTGGCTGAGTTGTTGGGAAACGCTGCGAGTAAAGGATCTGAGCGTCAGCTGTCGCAATAACGCATTTGAAAGTCGTGCCGCCTGCATCAATTCCAGCGTATATTTTATTATTTGAATTCGACATTTTGAGAGCCCCTTATCCGGTTGTTCCAGCTATCATAGCTCAAAATACAATCGTTTGTAAAGATATATTGCAATCGTTTGTATTTTGGTGTAGCGTAAAGTTAGCGGGAGATAAAAATGTTAAATAACAACACACAAGATAAGTCAGCATCCCATACGTTAATATCAGCTTTGACCTATGCGATGTTCTTCATGTTTGCCATGACGACAGATGCTGTAGGCGAAATCATAAAAATCGCTAAAGATGATATGGGGCTCACAAACACACAGGCTAGCGCATTTCACTGGTCAACTATGATAGCGATCGCTCTGAGCGGCGTCGGACTCGGCTTTGTTGCGGATCGGATTGGCCGTAAAAATGCTATCCTAATAGGACTGGGCGTATATGCTTTTGCTAGCGCTATGTTTATGATGGGGGAGTCGTTTTATCTCTATTTTGCCCTTCTCTTTGTATCTGGCTTAGCAATCGGGCTGTTTAAAACAGCAGCACTTGCTTTAATTGGTGATATCGCGTCTTCGACGGAACATCACACTGCTAAGATGAACGCTGTTGAGGGTTTTTTCGGTGTTGGAGCAATCATCGGACCGATGTTGGTCGTGGCGCTTACATCAGCAGGATTATCATGGACATGGCTATATTTAATCGCTGCGGGATTGTGTGTTGTCATGATGCTTGCAGCATTGTTCACCAAATACCCAGACTATGAAATTGCAGATAAAAATAAAGCTACCCTGGGGCACACGCTCTCTTTGTTGAAAAACAAATATGCGCTTGGATTCTCTTTTGGAATTGCAATGTATGTGGCTGCGGAAGTTGCGATATTTGTGTGGTTGCCGACATTTTTGGTTGGGTTTGAAGGTAGTAAGCCGGCTATGTGGTTTGCGGCCTATGCGGTCATGATTTTCTTTGTACTTCGCGCCGCAGGTCGTTTTTTAGGGGCGTGGATTCTGCAGCATTTTGACTGGAAGCCAGTAATACTTTGTTTTTCAGTCATAATTTTTGGATGTTTTCTAGGTAGTGCAATAATCGGCAAAAATGCTGCTGTTTATCTCCTGCCATTGTCGGGCTTATTCATGTCGATGATTTACCCAACTTTGAATTCCAAAGGCATTAGCTGCTTTCCCAAAACAGACCATGGTGCAGTTGCCGGTTTGATATTGTTCTTTACCGCTGCTTCTGCCGCTATTGGCCCGATCTTGATGGCTTTCGTGAGTGATCAATTCGGTGGAGGAGACATGCGAATTGGGTTCCTACTTGCGACTGGTTTTACAGGCGTTTTATTCCTGCTTGCTTTGTATAATTGGAAGTATCACCCAGCCGAACGCGCGCTCTTCGAAGCAAATGAAACAGAGTATGGCACAGAAGGAGTGGCGACATGAATGCACAATTAAAAGATATTACGACGCCACCTGCTGCGATGACCTTTGAAAATGGGATTAAACATCCAGATTTGTGGCTATGGGATTCATGGACTTGCCAGATAGGTAAGCAGTTGAATCTATATTGTCTTGCTATGCCAAGAATAGATGTTCGCGGCGAAGCTATTTTGCCAGAACACCGTAATAATCATCGGTTTCATGTGCGCCGCTTTGCGAGTGAAGATAATGGTGCAACTTGGACAGACTTTGGCTCGGTGCAAACACCGTCTCAGCTTGAAGATAGAAGTGATTCCAGAAATGTGTGGAGTGGTTCTGTGACACAGCTGGGTGATGGCCGTGTCTTATATGGCTTCACAGGTATAATGGAATGTGCCGATAATCGTCCTTTTGTTCAGTCAATATGTGTTGGAAGTGCTGATTCTATTGATGATGAGATCAAGATTCAGAGCACATCAATATCCTCATCGCTTTTTCAATATGATGAGATTATCACTGCCGGATATTATTTAGGTCCCAAGCCAACTTTGGGCGATGGACTGGGAGAAGAGGGCGGACCAATTTTGGCTTGGCGCGACCCATTCGCCATTCAAGATGGTGAGGGCGTTATACATTTATATTGGTCAGCAAAAGTTGGCCCCGACCGTCCAGCGATCGCGCGCGCGACTTTAGAAGAGCGCGACAATGGTTTTCAGGTTAAAACATTATTCCCACCTGTGTGCCTGCCGGATTCTGAATTGGTCACGCAGGCAGAAGTACCTAAAGTATATCCGTTAGGTGATACCGGTAGTTATCTTCTGGTTATCTCAGCGTGTGACAGCAGGTATGAGGGCCAACCAGTTGATGAAATAACAAAGGTGCAACGCTTTTATATATCAGAGGATTTAAACGGCCCGTGGAGATCATATTCAACCGACGGCAGTTTGGTTCCGGGGTGTGAGTTTTTGTTCGGTGGTAGTGTCACACAATATAATGCAGATAGGCATTCGGTGAATTTTATTGCGCCTTACACCGAAATGGCAAATGACGATGTTCAGCTTTCTTTTGGGCCGATTATCGAAATACCACTGAAATAATCTGGTTGGTGGACTATTTTAGTCCACCACACGATTCTCTGACGATAAGTTTTGTGGGCGTCACAGCGGATTCAACTTTTTCTCCTGCGACCTTCTTCAGCAATAGGTCCACAAGCAACTCGCCACCTAAGCTAATGTTTTGATTGATTGTGGTGAGAGATGGTGTCAGGATTTTAGCTTGTCCAATGTCATCATAGCCGACGACAGACACATCATCTGGTACGGACAAATCACAAGCTCTTAAAGCATGAATGGCGGCAATTGCCAGCACATCTGATGCTGCAAAAACAGCATCAAAATTGGCTCCGCCTTTATGAAAACTAATAAGTTTTTCAAATGCTGTAAGCCCAGAAAAGTCCAATTCTAAGATTAATTCAGGGGCATGTTCCATACCTTTTTGCGAATGGGCTTTGACAAGCCCTTGATACCTTAATTCCACCTCTGGCAAACTACGATCTCCTAGAAATAGGATGCGCTTGCGGCCAAGATTTAGGAGGTGTTCTGCCGCTGTGCGGCCGCCTTCAATATTGTCACTACCAACCAATGTGTATGTTTGGTTTTCTGTCGATCCACCCCAGACGACTATATTTTTGGCTTCATTGCCAAGGTTCTTAAGGCGTTCATCGCGTCCCGCTTGACCAATGATGATCAATCCATCGGCTCGCCCAGTTTGCAATAAGCGCTGCTCGGAGACTTTCGTTTCTTCTTGAGGAACGCTAACGATAAGATCAAAACCGCGCTTTGAAGCAGCGTGAGATACTGCCCCCACCATTTCGAGGAAAAACGGATCGGAAATGGTTTGCCCAGATTCAGGAGAAAGCGGGATGACTATCCCGATCGCGCGACTAGATTGTTTTCTGAGATTGCGCGCTGATGCATTGACAACATAGCCAATTTCATCCGCTATTTTTAAGATACGTTCTCTCGTGTTTTCTTTAACGACCGAGCTACCATTTAGTGCGCGAGATACGGTTGAAATATCTACCTCTGCCATCTTAGCAAGATCTACCATAGTGGCGCGTTTTCCAGATTTTGGCATTCTTGTAGACTCCAATACGGCCCGTTTTGACTAAATTTTAAATAAGGTAAAATCCAGTCATTTGTTTAGACTAAACTCCATTGGCTCACATTATTAAAAGCATAATAACGTGCAATGACTGTTGCCGAGATTTCACAAATACCATACCTTTTTATCAATGCAAACGATTGGATGAAGATATGAAACAAGACAATAATTCTCATCATATTGTCATCGTGGGTGGGGGCACAGCGGGGTGGCTTTCGGCTGCGTTTCTATCGAGCCAGTTAAAGAATCGATTTCAAAAAAATGTAAACATTACATTGGTTGAAGCGTCCGATATTGCAACAATAGGCGTGGGTGAGGCGACCATTCCCTCACTTAGGCAAACCCTTAGTGCATGTGGCATAGACGAGCGCGAATTTCTAAAAGCGTGCGATGCGACTTTTAAGCATGGTATTGAGTTTATCCAATGGCGGGAAACGCCGGCCAAAGCGCCTGCGGAAAGTTACTTTCATCCTTTTGGTGAGCTTGTGTCAGTTGAGGGCCACAATCCTGCTCATCAATGGTCAAAACTTGGAAAGGATCAGAGAGAGGGTTTCGCTGATCTGTTTTCGGTTCAGCCGGAAATTGCAAAATTAGGCAGAGCACCTAAGCATTCCAACGATCGCGCTTATGATGGGGCGTTGGCTTATGCATACCATCTTGATGCAGGAAAGTTGGTTGAGTTTTTAAAAGCAAAATTCAGGGACGTTAGCGTCAAGCAAATTATCGGAAAAGTCGTGGGTGCCTCATCCTCTGAAAATGGAAATTTTTCGTCAGTGCAGCTTGATGATGGACGAAGCATTGAAGGCGATTTCTTTATTGATTGTACTGGTTTTGCGGCGCGCCTTATAAATGCTGATCAAGAGAATGAGTTTATCGATAAATCATCAATCTTGTTCGTCAATCGCGCTGTGACAACGCGTATTCCGGTCGAGGATAAACGCGACATTACTGGATATACCAAATGCACTGCGCAAACAGCTGGTTGGATATGGGATATCGCCTTGCAAACTCGGCGCGGTATAGGACACGTCTTTAGTACGCGGCATATGAATGATGAAGATGCGGTCCAATGTTTAGCAAACTACACGGGCAAGCCTATAGAAGACCTAGATGTGCGGTTTCTTGATATGAAGACTGGGTATCACGCACACCAATGGCGAAAAAATTGTGTGGCTGTGGGTTTATCGAGCGGTTTTTTAGAACCTCTTGAATCCACAGGTATTTATCTGATTGAAATGGCCAATTGGGCGCTTCTTGATATGTTGCCGCGTTTCTTTTCGGGGGCGCAACCGCAAGAGCGCTATAATGAAGCCATGAGACTTCACTATGAAAACATCGTCGATTTTTTAAAGCTGCACTATTGTTTGTCCAATCGTGATGACAGTGATTTTTGGACGGAAAATAGGGGGCCGCAAACAGTCCCTGAAACACTTAAACAAAAGCTGCATCAATGGCAAAACAGTGTGCCTAGCGTGTATGATTTTGATCGCCGGATTCAGTGCTTTTCAGAAAACAATTATCAGTTTGTTTTGTATGGAATGGGGTGGTCAGGACATGATTGCGTTCAGCCATTAAACAATGACATTCAACAAATGCTTGATGCTCTTGCCGTGCGACGAGAGCGATTGCGCCAATTTGTTTTAAGGGATACGCAGGCTAACCTAGATTTTTACTAGAGGTCTCTTCTTCCAAACTTTTTTCAATTCATATTGCGAAAAAATACCCCAATCACAAGCGTGATTGGGGTTTAGTAAATTCCGGACCCTGGGGACAATTGAAGCGGACCCGGGAGGGAAAAGCCTTAGAATGTATAACGCAGGCTTGCAGATGCCGTTCTGCCCTGAATTGAACGTCCGATTGTTGTATCAAGCAGCCCGTCACCATTTGTATCCCAACCATCACGGCCATCATTTGCTGATTCCGTGATACCTGCTTCGTCAGTGAGGTTGTTGATGTTTAGGCCAAGCTCTAGTGAGTCTGTTAAGCTGAACGCTGCATTCAAGTTGAATACGGAGTAGCCATCTTGTGTGAGCGTGTTGGAGTCATTTGCGTAACTGTCTGTTGTTCCAACCCAGCTTGCGCCAATGCGGAAACGGTCGAATGAGTAGCTTGGACTAATCGCCCAGATCACATCCGCCTGACGTTGAGGTTTGTTACCTGTTAGAGCTGTGTCAGCCACGAGTGACCCGTCATTTGCAATGTTAGAGGCTGATGTAATCTCTGCATCAGTGTATGTCATCGTTGCAAATAGGTCGAAGTTTCCAACATTGTAGCGACCTTCAAGTTCAAGACCCATCGCTTCATATTCACGTACACGGCCTGATGGAGGTGTGATTGTGAGGTTGGATTCTTCAGTCTCTGAGAAGAATACAGTTGCATAAAGGTCTGCACTACCTGATGCGATGTTTAGATCTTGCCATTTTGTACCAATTTCATATTGGTCGACTACATCAACATATGCATCATCGCCACCATCGTTGAGTGCGCCGCCTGCATCACGCACACCAAAGTCGAGTGCGCGGTCAAAGTTGAATGATGCACCGCTAGAAGCGCGACCAAATATGGATACATTATCAGTGATGAGGTAGTTTGCACCAACAGACCAAGCTGTGTGATCCACTTCAAGGTTTGCAATTGCGCCTATTGTGCCATTGTTAAGTGAAACAGATGCTTCTGAGCCTGTGATGACACCGTCATTGTTGACGTCAAAGTCGCCACCAGCTGCCTCTGTCCGGATACCATTTTGTTTCATGTTATCCATACGCACACTTGCATCAAATGTCAGTGGGCCAGTTGCGTAGTTGATACCAATGAATGGTGAGCTAACTTCAGCTTCAAGATCGTAATTTCTGTTAGACCCATCCCAGCCAAATGCTTGGTTCACACCGTGGATACCGTTGACGGAACCTGGTGTTGAAATAAGAACGGCGTCATTTTCTGTTGTCGTGCGAATTTCGCTCCAGTGCCAGTCTTGTTTGAATGATTGGCTCATGAAGAAGTGACCAAGAACAACATCTAAAGTGCCGCCATTGAAGTCTATGGTTTTTGTCAAACGCATGTCGTTTGCAAAATTGTTCAAGTCTTCTAGGTCAACATTGAAGATTGCAACGTTTGATACGACACCGTTTGGCAGGTTGGCCGCTGTCACAGCTTCGCCAGCGTTAGGTCCATTATAGTATGTTGAGCCCGGAATATCTTCGGCAAGTGTGACGCCGTTTGAGAAGCCACCAAGGAATTCACCGGAGATAATTTGGTATCTGGCTTTGTTGTCGAATGTGAAACCGTCGCCCAGATCAAAGTTTGCGTGTGCTGCAATCGATTTTACTTCGTGGTTCAAACCGTCAGCAAGATCGTAATTGTCTAAATTGCCTTGACCATCAACACCTTGTCCAAAGCGTGTGTAGTTTGAATAAATTGAATGATCAGCTGCATCGAAGCTGCCTAGGCTTGTGCCAACCGTTCCATTCCCGTTGCCATCATCTGTACGAGATACGAGCTGTGGGAAGTAGGCTGCATCTGATTTCTTCAACCATTTACCAGTTACAGTAATCTTACCGTTGTCGAATAGTTTCGTCAGTGAAGTGCGAAGCTGGCCACCGGAAATTGCATCATAACCTGAATCGCGGAAGTCTCCACCTTGCTGGAAGTGTCCGCCAATGTGGTAATACATGTCTTCAGAGATGTCGCCGCCATATTCCGCATCTATACGGAAATCATCATGGTCTAGGCCGTAGTTTAGAGCGATGCTTCCGCCTGCAATTTCACCTGTTTTACCGATGAAGTTTACAATACCACCTGCACCATTGGTTGTGAGTGTAGACGCTGTACCACCACGAACAGATTCAACGCGCGCCAGTGTGCCATCTACTTTGAAGAAACCATCAGCAGGAGCGAAGTTGCTGTCACCAAACAACAGGACAGGAAGCCCATCTTCTTGGAAAGAAAGGTATTTTGCACCACCTGTTGAAATAGGGATACCGCGAACGTTGATGTTTGAGTTACCACCACCTGAAGAGCTTTCAGTACGAATACCAGGGAGCTGTCTTAGAACTTCAGCTGTGTTGCGAGGAACAGCGCCTTGTACTTCATCAAGATCTAGAGAGCTGACAGAAATACTTGAGTCGATTTTGTTTTGACCAGCGGAGCTAAAAGTACCTGTCACGACGATTGTGTCTAGGCGAGCCCTATCTTCAGTGGCTGCTTCAGCGTTGTCTTGAGCGTGTGCTGCCATTGGAGCGGCAAATGCTAGCGTTGCAACTGACGCAAATAAGTAGTGTCTAGATCTCATAATTTTGACTCCCCGTCATGATTATATTCGAGCAACGAATGTTACTTCTCTAATTCTTGCGATCCTACATACGCACAAATACAAACGTTTGCAATACAAAATACAAACGTTTGTATTTGGTGTTGCAAAAATGAAACATGTTATTGTGAGGCGTGGGGACGGGAAAAGTTATGTCAAAGGGAGTTTGGGGGGTCAGCTTTAACAGGGAGGGGGAGAACGTCCCAAAGATGATGACGCGCTTATAAGTGCTCACTTTCTAGCTTGCTGAATTGCAGCTAAAAATCATTTGGCACATCATCTGATTTTTAAGGCGCAGACTATGATCTCATAAGATAGATTATGTGCAATTTAACAAGTATATCAGCTGGATATTGTCTTTAATTGAAAACCTGTTAACACAAATTTCTTCCTGAGTTGTACATAGAAAAATGTTGGAGTTCCATTATGGATTTTA
Source organism: Hirschia sp. (assembly GCF_058892565.1). Classification (NCBI taxonomy): domain Bacteria; kingdom Pseudomonadati; phylum Pseudomonadota; class Alphaproteobacteria; order Hyphomonadales; family Hyphomonadaceae; genus Hirschia; species Hirschia sp. The sequence continues at coordinate 14,936 of NZ_JBZXVU010000039.1, forward strand.
AAGCTGATCTCAGGAAATGGACTGACATCGCTGTTATATGTCTGGCAATGTTAGTTGTCTTTTTCGTGGTCAACATAATTCACTTCAGGTTTTTTGAAGTCAGCGTCATTTTATATTCTTGTATTGTAGACATTATCATAGCGGCTGTAATTGTCGTTCCGATAGCCTATTGGTATTATAAAAATAAACGCCAAACACTTAATTCTATAGAATTTTCAATGGCTTTTCTGTTGGCAAGTTCGGCGTTAACTTTATACGCTGTTATGGGACCAACAGTTATTGACCGTTCGCTGTCTATCTACATTGTTGAGAAATTAAACCAGCGCGGTGGCGACGTGGCTTTTGATGCGTTCGAAGATATATTTGTAAAAGAATATATGCCCGAATATAGCTTGGTAGATGTCCGGTTAACTGAGCAATTTGCGTCTGGAACAGTACGGCGTGATGGTGAGTGTGTTGTTCTGACGGAGCGCGGTAAATCACTGGCTAATTTTATGAATGGCTATAGGCGTCTTCTTCTTCCGCGCAAACGGAATTTAATGGGAGAGATTACGGATCGCCTCACCCGCCCATTTGATAATACTGAACAGGTTGTCGATGTGAGTTGCAACCGCGCCACAAAGTCCGCTGAATAAAGCTGCGATAGAGCATCCTTTGATCGTTTAATCATCTATATTTTCAAGAGAGTTATTTGAATGCAGAAGCCACAAAAATTCTTTATCGTCACACCTGTACTGGATGATTGGGAATCTCTTGATAAACTGATTGAAGATATTAGTGCACAGCCTGAGTTGGCGCCGCACGATATTCGGATTCTGGCTGTGGATGATGGATCCAGTGCCTATGAGCGGCCAAACCCTGAACGTTTAGTTGGTCCCATTAAGGAAATCGTTGTTGCTCACCTTAGAGCAAACCAAAGCCATCAACGGGCGATCGCCTTAGGCATGGCGTATGTCAAAGAACATTATAGTGAATTTAGCGTTTTGGTTATGGATAGTGATGGTGAAGACCGTCCCGAAGAAGTCGCACAACTTGTTGAGCGCGCTGCGGACAAACCAAATTCTATTATCGTTGCTCGTAGACGTAAACGTTCAGAAGGGACGCAATTTAGAGCGGGGTATTGGGTTTATAAGCTCTTGTTTTCTTTGTTGACTGGGAAAGATATCTCGTTTGGGAATTTTTCATTCATTCCGCAGTCGAAAATTGATAATGTCATTTATAATTCGAACATCTGGAATAATTTTGCCGCGACAATTTTGAGAAGTCGCGTCCCCATCGAGTTTGTCGAAACAGATCGTGGAACGCGGTATTTTGGGGAATCGCGTATGAATGTGACATCATTGATGGTGCATGGTCTCAGTGCCATTGCTGTTTTCAGTGATATTGTTATTAGCCGTCTTATCATAGCTTTGACGGGTATGTTTGTTCTATTTTCTTTTGGAATATTGGCAGTAATCGCAGCTAAGTTTGCAGTCGATTATTACAATATCCCAGGTCTATTTCTACCAGGTTATGCGACGAATATTATTCTCGCCCTCGTCAACATTCTAGTCAGCTCACTATTTATCGGATTGTTGATGATACTGAACCTTCTAACAACGAGAAGTCAGGCAACAGCATTACCAAGTCAGCTGATGGTTGAGCTTATTGGCAAAGTTGAAACAATTACGCTTAGTGAAAAAGCAAATTAGACGTGAGTGATATTCTTGAAAAACTTCCATTGGAAAAGTTTGGGCTGAATGCAGACCAAGCGAAGAAATTGATTCGCTTTGTTCTTGTTGGAGGGGTGAATACACTCCTCTATTTAGGCTTAGCAATAGGGTTTCATGAATTTGGTTTGTCGCTGGATTTATCACATGCTTTGGCTTTATTCCTAAGCTTGGTGACGTCCTATCTTGGGCATAAAATATTTACATTTGAAGTTAAGGGTCAGCACAAAAAATCTGGTTTCCGATTTGTCATCGCAACAATACTAATAATGCTGACTCAATACGGCTTGATTGTATTGCTAAAACAGACTCATTTAGCTGCAAATCTTATTCTGTTGGCGAGTTCAGTTTACTACCCAATATCCAGTTTTATAATACATAATTGCTGGACGTTTCGATTGAAGACGTCGCCCCAATCACCATAAAATTCTTATAGATAGAATTGGGCAGGACTTAAACTTGTTGAATACACGATGTTATTTGAAGAGACAGCATTGATCTGATTTAAGGTTACTGTATAGGGTTTAACAAGTTCACGGTATTTAGATGTCACTGGTGGGAATAATATGCAGTATGCTAGAAAACGAGTTCTAGTGAGTGGGGGTGCAGGTTTTCTTGGTTCACACTTAATAGATAGACTTCTAGAACGTGGTGATGAAGTTATCTGTCTGGACAATTTGTTTACAGGTGACAAACGCAATATAGAACATTTATTCGGCAATCCTCGTTTTGAATTTATTCGGCACGATGTCTGTTTCCCGATCTATCTTGAGGTCGATGAAATCTACAATTTGGCGTGTCCTGCCTCCCCTATTCATTATCAACACGATCCGGTGCAAACCACGAAGACATCCGTGCATGGTGCGATTAATATGCTGGGTCTTGCAAAGCGGATTGGTGCTAAGATTTTTCAGGCATCGACAAGTGAGGTATATGGCGATCCAAATGTTCATCCGCAAAAAGAAGAATATTGGGGCAATGTGAACCCTATCGGTATCCGGTCATGCTATGATGAAGGAAAGCGTTGCGCTGAAACTTTGTTTTTCGACTATCACCGTCAACATGGTTTAGAAATTAAAGTCGCACGTATTTTCAATACATATGGTCCTCGCATGAACCCAGAAGATGGCCGCGTTGTTTCCAACTTCATTATGCAAGCGCTTAAAGGCGAGGACATTACTTTATATGGTGATGGACTTCAGACACGCTCGTTTTGCTATCGTGATGACCTTGTTGAAGCGTTTCTGAGAATTATGGACACACCCAAAGAGGTTTCTGGGCCAATCAATATTGGTAATCCGGGTGAGTTTACGATCAAGCAGCTTGCCGAATTGGTTGTGAAACTTACAAATTCATCTTCTAAATTGATATATCTTCCATTGCCTCAAGATGATCCTATGCAGCGCCAGCCTGATATTTCTAAGGCTAAATCTCTTTTGGACTGGGAACCTAAAGTCAAATTAGAGGATGGATTAATCAGTACGATTTCCTACTTTGATGAGCTTTTAAAAAGCAGTTGATCGCAGCGCTCGAGGATATGGATAGCAAGTCAAATCTATATTCCTGAAATTTAAATAACGTAAAAAGCTGAGGAACCACGATGCAACTTTCTTTGGTTATTCCTTGCTATAATGAAGGTGAAGGCTTACCGAAATTGGTAAGCCGTTGTCAGGAAGTTATAGAAAAAATTGATGGTGAAATTATTCTCGTGAATAATGGGTCCACAGATAATACATCTGAGCTTCTTCAAACCCTGACATCTGACACTCCCCGTATCCGCATTGTTGATGTGGAGGTGAACCAAGGCTACGGGTTTGGTATATTATCAGGTCTTCAGGCTGCCAAAGGTGACATTATTGGATGGACGCATGCAGATATGCAAACAGATCCAATGGATGTGATTGAAGGGCTAAAGTTATTTGAAAAAGACGATCATCCTGAGCAGCTTTTTGTAAAAGGGCGTCGATATGGCCGGCCATTGTCCGATCGTGTCTTTACGATGGGAATGAGTGTTTTCGAAATATTGTTACTTGGCCATTTCCTGTCAGATGTGAATGCTCAACCGACTTTATTTTCTCGAAAATTCTGGGATACATTGTCTAATCCTCCACGTGATTTTTCGATTGATTTGTTCGCTTATGCGAGTGCAAAAAAACAAAAATTGCGCGTGCGTAAGTTCCCCGTCAATTTTGCTGTTCGTGAACATGGTGAGTCCAGTTGGAACATCAATTGGGCGGGAAAATATAAGTTTATTAAAAGAACACTAGATTATAGCTTTCGTCTGAGGCAATCATTTTCAAACAATTCGAGTAAGAGTTGATTTATGTTTAAGCATCTGATTGCACACAGAAAAAATACGATTTTAGATCTAAACAATACGCCGAAAAAATACGGGATTGAGGTGGATATTCGTAGCCGTGGTGAAGATTTGATTATTCATCATGATGCATTTGTGGATGGAGAAAATTTCGAACACTGGATACAGAACTATAATCACGGCACACTGATTTTAAATGTGAAAGAAGAAGGGCTAGAACAACGCTTATTGTCGATTATGCAAAATCAAAAAATCGATGATTTCTTTTTTCTAGATCAATCTTTTCCATTCCTTGTGAGAACATCCAACTTGGGAGAAAGTCGATGTGCTGTAAGGGTATCCGAATTTGAAAACATAGCGACAGCTATAACTTTAGCAGGAAAAATCGATTGGGTTTGGGTCGATTGCTTTACACGTTTCCCTCTAAACAAAGCTGAATACGATACGCTCATCGCCAACAAATTTAAGCTTTGCCTTGTTTCACCTGAATTACAGGGAAGAGATGCAGATTCTGGCATTTCTGCAATGGCTCAATTGCTTAGAGAATTTGATATGACGATGGATGCTGTTTGCACGAAGCGGCCAGATTTATGGGAAGCCGAGCTTAATGATTAAACAGTTTAAAGCCTTTGGTACATCATTATACGAAACCACTCCTTTTTTTACGGTCGGCCTCCTTTTACGTTTGCTTCTGATATTCGTGATTTTTCCGTGGGATCATGAATTCTGGTTTATTCCATTTCTAACCTCCCTACCACATTCAGAAAGTATCGATTTTTGGAATAGTTTTATAGCCGACGGGGGATCAGTTCGAGCATTCCCTTATGGCCAAGTGTATTCCGTTGTATTCGCACCACTGACACTGATCGGGTTTTCTGTTGGGGGTGAATATGGAGCGCAAATAGGCTTAGGACTGACAGTCCTTTTATTGGATATATTGCTTCTAAGAGCGATAAAAGAACTTCTTCCCGAAAAACTGAGAGAGAAAGTCACGCTCGTTTTTTGGCTTGCGCCGATTACATTATATATTGGCTATTGGCATGGTCAGCTTGATGTACTTCCGACGCTTTTATTAATGCTCAGTCTGGTTGCTTTGCATAGAAGCAGGCTATTTTGGTCCGCAGCATTATTGGCTGTCGCTGTTGTTGCTAAGTTGAGCATGATTGTCGCTGCGCCATTTATTATTATTTATATATATGGATCGCCAAAATATAACGCAGCAACCTTCAAATATATCTACTCTCTGACAGGGCTTGTTGCATTGCTTTTAGGGCCCCTCATCTTGCTACCAGGTTTTCGCACCATGGTGTTGGGGACACCGGAGCTTCAGAAAAGTGTCGCGCTTTCCATCGCCTATGGTGAAGGCTTAACACTTTATATCTTGCCAATGGTCTATGCAGGTTTGCTTTTATTGGCGTGGAGGATCAGACCTATTTCCTTTAGCGGACTTATGTGTCTGATTGGCATTGTTTTCTTGACATTGTACATATTGACACCGGCTTCACCAGGTTGGGCCATGTGGTTTGTTCCATTCATGGCGATGCATGTCGTGCGTTCCGGGAAACGAGCGCTTTCTTTATTTATCGCTGTCAATGTGAGCTTTGTATTGTTGCATGTTCTAATGTCGACAGGAGCTAGAGTTCTGGTCGGATCTAAGTGGGATTTTTCCAATACAAATCAGATCCTTGATAGTTTTGCTTTAGGGCAACCTACAAGTTGGATATTTTCACTATTTACAGTATGTTTGGCCGCGCTTGGGCTGCAAATGCTGAGGGAGCGTATCTTTACCGACAATTTTCACCTCGCCTCTCGCAAATCTCTAGTCATAGGAATTGCCGGCGATAGCGGTGCAGGCAAAGATACGTTAAGTGACCTTGTTGCAGATATGTTTGGCCGTTCAGCAACATGTGCCATCTCGGGTGATGATTATCACTCTTGGGACCGTCATAAGCCGATGTGGAGAGCGCTGACTCATCTTCATCCAAAAGCCAATGATTTAGAACGTTTCACGAATGATGCTTTGGAGCTGAGTCAGGGACGATCTATACGGTCACGTCATTATGACCATGCGGATGGTCGAATGACCAAACCACGCGAACTTAAGGCGAAAAATGTTGTACTTGTGTCCGGTTTGCATGCGCTTTATCCGCCTAAATTGAAAGAAAGATGCGATTTAAAAATTTTCCTCGATATGCATGAGGGACTGCGCCGTTATCTGAAAATTAGAAGAGATGTTGCTGTTAGAGGGCACCCTCTTCCCAAAGTCATTTCTTCCATAGAAACACGATATCCAGACAGCCGATTATATATTCAACCACAAAAGCATGCCGCGGATATCACAATCTCTTTAGAGCCATTGCGCGCATCTGATGTTGAGGATTTTGAACGTCCTCCTGAAGATGTGCCATTGAGGTTGAGAATCAAATCAAAACAGGGCGATGACTTGCGTGATTTGGAGACGTTGCTTGTGTCCGTTTGTGGCTTGAATGTACTTGAGCAAACAAAAGACAATGGTGAAATTGAAATTGTGATTGAAGGTACTCCATCTGCCAATGATATTGCTATCGTGGCAGACAAATTGTTTCCGACGATGAAGGAGTATCTAGCGCTTGAGCCAAAATGGCATGCTGATCAGCATGGCTTGTTGCAACTTGTTGTGCTGGATCAAATTAATCGGGTGCGTGCAGCAGCCGGAGGGATTTTATGAATATCTTAAATGAAGCTATTTTGGATGAAGAGCCTGCTTGTGTTCTGTTGGATCTAGACAATACTTTTTATGCTTATGATGATGCTCATGCTGCAGGTACGGAAGCGGCGCGTGAATTTGCTGAGACGCAACTCAAAATAAGCCGAGCGAATTTTGATCGTTGTTTTGAAGATGCTAGAGACGAGATTAAGCAACGCCTTGGTAAAACTGCCTCTTCTCATCATCGATTGCTTTATTTCCAACGGACAATAGAAAAAGCCGGTCTTGCAACACAATCATTTGCAGCATTGCAAATGGAGCAGGCGTATTGGGGAGCCTTTCTAAATGCAGCTTCTTTGTTTCCAGAAGCATTAGAATTTTTAGATGATTTGCGGATTGCAGGCATACCAACAGTCATTGTTACAGATCTAACGGCGCAAATTCAGCATCGTAAAATTCTCTTTTTTGGAATCAATAAATTCGTAGATTGGATGGTGACATCTGAAGAAGCTGGTGCGGACAAGCCCGACAAAGCAATCTTTCACCTAGCACTAGCCAAAATAGGAGGGGTTGAAGGTGCTGTATGGATGATTGGAGATAGCCCTGACAAAGATATAGCAGGCGCTAAAAATGCGTTGAAGGGTTGTTTCACAATTCAGAAGCTACATGAGGGCATTCAAGAAGGTCTTGAAGGGGATGAAAAACCTGACGCGAATTTTAAAAAATTCTCTGAACTACGCGGTCTAATTGCACGATTTCGATAAAAGGCGCTCAAATTGAGCACCTTTTATCGTTTAAATTCAAGATGATATCGGTTCTTTTTTCAAAACGACAGAACGCCCCATTGCGAAAATTCCCGGCATTAGGGCAATGAGGATTTTATCTGTAAATCCTATAAATTTCAGCATGAAACGGGGTAATTTAGGAACGGGTGTTTTTGCAATGACTCCACCTGAGAGTGGGAAAAGCAGACATTCATTCAGCTCGTTTTTTTCAATTTTATATCCAGGTACTTTCTTTTCAAATTCCGCACTAGATTTGAATAAAAGCTCAGGTATTGCGCAATTGGCTGACCACGGATCATCAGGGTCATTCGTTACTTCATTTTCATCGAAAACGTCGATATCATATGACCAACCTTCGTGGCGCATCATTTTCAATAAAACGCGCATTGTGAGTGCGGTATTCAGGTCTTGGATAATAATTCGACCTTCCGGTTTCAAGATTTTATGTACGAGATGGAAGAAAGTCACAGGCTTAGCCATATGGTGAACCATGTGACTACAAATGATAACATCCACAGAATTGGGTTCAAATGGTGGGTTCATAGCATCTGCTATTTTATCAACCCATTCATTCTGGTTGACGTCTGTCAGTGTAAGATTGCCTTTTTTGACATATAAAGGAGAAAAACCCGCACCGCACCCAAATTCGACAACTAGATCACCTTCATTGATGTGTTCATTCATCCACGAAAAACGTTGATCCAGTAAGACATCTAAATTCGTGAAACGTTCTGTGAGAAAGCGTTCGCGTGCCTCAACGAGATTCCCTTCACTATTCATTCGATTTTCGTCATGTGCTGGTACGTATGGAGCACCCAATAATATTGGCATTGTTATAAACCTTCTGTTTGGGTGGATTTTGAAACCCTAAATATATATTTCATACCTAAGAAATTCACGGCTGCACTGGGAATAACTGCAAAAATATATGCGATTATTTTACCAACTAAATTATCGCCTAGAATGCTTATGCAGAAACTATTCAAACCTACATTTATAATCATCGCGAAGATATATAAAGTGAAAACAGCAAATATCTTCCTATGAGACCCTGACGCGTCATTAAATGTCCACTTCTTGTTCACCAAATAAGCGAAAATCGTTCCCACGATAAATGCGAAGGTTTTGGCCAGCCATATTTCTAGGCCCAAATGGAGCAATAAAATATAGACCGAAAGATCTATGCCGACATTTGCCATGCCGGTCAGGCCAAATTTGATGATTTGATGTACTAATGGATTCGTACCGTTTTTTTCCATTGATAGATTTAGCTGAGCATCATGCGTGTCAGGTGTTTTACTATCCATTTTAAACGTCACGCTTTAGGCTAGCTGATTGCTTTTTGTGAAAGAGGTTACCAACCGAACTGATTAAGTGGCTTAAATTGGGTTGATCTTGTGTCGCCAAATCATTTGCAACACTCACGCCCTCTGGCCGAGGCACTTGAAATGATGTGTATTCTGTCACCAAATCCTGTGTCTGAGATGTTGGAATACGTCTGTCATTTTGTAATCTATAGGGGTGCGTTGCCCATTTATGGAAACATGATTGCCAATATTGAAAGGTCTTCAGATCATTTGGTGTTCCCCACCCGATGTAATGATCAATTTCAAAAATTTGGCAATTTAATCCCTTGGCGATAGCGTCTTTTATCAGGCTATCGACGTAGAATTCTCCATTTACACGTCCATCTCGCGCGATGAGTGCATTGATACAATCTTTAAAATCGGAAGCTTGTTTAAATGTGAAAGCACCAACGATTAACGGCGTTGTGGCTGGATCTTCTGGTTCTTCCTTGACCAGAACATCAGAGATTTTTCCTGTTTCATCAGCTATCACCCAACCAAATTGTTTTGGCCGCATCCGTCCGTCAAAATGACCGCGTACAGTCCAAACGATTACGTCAGCTTTGCCTTCATCCATTAAAGCATCAAATGCATTTGCATCGTAAAGCATGCCATTATCGCAAGCACCCACGCTTATAGGTTTATCTAAATCAACACCATCCATACCAAGCAGGCAGGTGATAGCCTGCCCTTCCGTGACTTCTTTCAGCATTGTCGTTTGAGCACCGACAAAAGATGTTACGAGTTTATGTTCGATGTCTTCAACGCCGGGAATATCATTTCTCAAAACAAATCGTGTGTGTGGTGTTTCTGGAAGGTCTCGTGTTGCCTGAATTGCCATAGCGCGACCAGAGACAGGTATAAGGGGCTTGACCTGCTTATAGCCTTCTTTTGCGAACCGGCTCCCTAACCCAGCCATAGGAACTAGCAAAGTTCCGCGGTGGCGTGCGCGTGTGGCTGAGTCCATACCTAAACGACGGAATGTATTTGACCAACCATTATACTCTTCAAGGTCGGCTGGTGTTCCCCATTGCATGAAGTGTTGTAGTTCATAGATCGCGACGGACAGTTTCTTTTGCTTTAAAATACGATAGGCTAAGCTTGCGTAAAACTCGCCATTGATATTTAGATCTTGTGCAATTTGAGCATCAAAAGCATCAAGACAAAGCTGTCCCGTTTTGAAGTAATAAGTTCCGCTTGATGCAAATTCATCCGTTGGATTATCTGTCCAGGGTTGCTTTTCCTGAATGTCATCCATCCATAGCCCAGTGTGTTTCATATAGGCGTAGAATGTTGACCCCAAGCTATGAGGGTGAAAACCACGATATGCTGGAACACAGCCGTCACAGTTTGTTTCCTTTAAGAAATTCTCAAAATCAGAATATTCCCAATAACATGTAAAGTCACAATAATTGACGATGGTTGGTTTATTGACGTCGATCTCATCTCGGGCCTTCAAAACCGCGTTAACCGGCCCAAGTTTGTGCGCAGCAATTGGGATGATTTTTCCAGTTGGACAATAGCGACGTAAAGTTTCCGCCATTCGGTATTCAGGAGTTTGGAGATGATCTTTATTGCAGATAAAAATGAAATCATGATCGCCTGGAAACATGTCGATGACATGGGCAATAATCGGTTTTCCATCCACTTGGATTAAAGGCTTTGGAAGTTCGTATCCCGCGCGGCGAAAACGCTCGCCAAAACCGGACATTGGAATGACTATTTGCATGACTAATTTCCAAACGTTAACTAGTTTTCCAATGCAGTAGCGGAGTTAACCAAAAGGTCAATGTTCCTACCTAAAAAAACACCGTGAAAGTGTTATGGACGCTAATCGACCGTCTATCTCATTGAAATTATTGATTGCTGCTAGAATAATTTTGAATTGAGACTATGCTTTAGCTTTAATCAAGCCTGACATTTGCATCATTCTGAATGACTTGACGAACAATGCCCTATTGTGAAACTAACGTTAAAAATCAATAGATTTCCTACATCTAGATTGTCGGGAGCGGGGCGCTGCTATGATTAAACCTCAAGATCGTTGTTTTGAGCTCAAGCTAAATATACCTGTTATTATTGCTGCATCTATTTGCTTTGTAGGATCTTACAATATCAAGAGTTTCTGGCAGTCATCTTCCTTGGAAGTGGTTGCTATCGCAATAGGTCTTTTGGGACTCGCCTTTCTCAGTACTTTAAAAAAAGCGCAGATATCGTTTGAGATACCTCAATTAGATAAAGTCGATTTTGCCCTTTTAGGGATTGGGTCGCTGATTATGGTCATAATTTCTTGGCCATCTTTAAATGCTGCTCTTTGGTCCGATGCTATTTATCACGCATCGCTTTCTTCTAGATACGCACAAATGTGGATCTATGATGTACAGCTAAACCAGCCGGAGCTTTGGACATATGTAAAAGATCTGCCGGTTGAATATATGATCAGAGGTTTTAACCTAGCTTTCCTGTTACTGTTGGTTATTGTTTTCTGGATTGTGCCAAAGCTTTGCAAAACGCGCTGGTGGTTAATTGGCCTCGCATGGGTCGGTGCGTTTGTTCTGTTTAGATATGGATTGGCATCTGATACGGGTATTTTTTCTAAAAACCCCTACTCTCCTGTCTTGCATGCCATCACTCCCGAATATGATGCACATCCACCCCTTAGATTTCTGCCACTTATCTTTTCCAGCACAGTTTTAGGAATTAGCCCGATTGGCTTTAAAGCTGCTGGCTATTTGGCTCTGTTATGTGTTGGGGCGGGTGTATTCATTTTACTGCGCCACAAGCTGGACCGTATGGCAGCTTTCTTGGCAAGCCTTTCAATCATGACGATTCCCGGTTTGCTTCAGATCTCGCTAATGGTCGAATCATCTATTTGGCATGCATTGGGCGGGGTGATTATTTTCTGTATCCTTAGTTTTACGGAGCCGACCAAAAAATTGCCTGTGCTTTTTCTTGGCTTAATTGCGGTGTTGTCTGCGATGACACGCGCTCCTGGCTTCCTTTTGATCATACCCGTCGTCGCAGCACTTCTCTATGAAGTGTCTCAAAAAGATTCCAAAGCAGATAGAGCAGATATTGCTGGTACAATTCTTCTTATCGGGCTTGCTGGGCTAAGCGCGTATCTCTTTGCTTCAGCTGGAACACCGGCCACTTCGGATGCATCTGCGCTAGATCAATTTGCAACGGCTTTGGTAAATGGCATTCCAGGGGTCGCACTCGTGACAGTGATAGGGCTGGTTCCCCTCATGTTTATTGGGCAAACTTTCAAAAGCCGAAATACGAAAGAAGGCATGCTCTTTCTGGCAGTGATAGGATTTTTATTCGTCGCGTGTGCGGTGTTTTATGGTCCAACCAAAATAACTTTGTGGGGCTTACCGAGATATCAAGCGGAAATCGCTGCGGGGGCCGTCGCTGCAGGGATAATCGTATTCGCCACTTCCAGCTTTAAAGAAACCATAAAATTTGAATTTTTTGGTACGGATCTAGCTCAAATCCAATTTGTAAAATCGGCTTTGCTTTTATTACCTCTTATTGCGTTGCTTATATCCAATATATTTTCATATTCCGTGCTGAATTCTGCAACAAAGTCTTTCTTTCAGCACCCCGGACCAGGACAATCGGTTAAAGCAGATGCTCACTATGATTTAGCAAAAGTATGGAAACTCATCGAAAACAAACATTCTGTAACATCGGTCTATCAGATCGGTATATATTATGGTGGATTGCAGGCGGCGCTTTCTGGGTTCAATACGCAAGAATATGTTGACTTTTCTAATCTGAACAACAGACACCGCAATGGTTGGACGATTAACTTCGAAGCCCTTGAGATGGATGCGGATATCCAAGTTGTGGTTGTTGAAGCGCAGGCTTCATTGGGGGCGTTTGACCATTTAAGATCAGACAAATGGACAGAAACAATCATAGAGGGTCAAAGAAAAGGTATTGATTTACACGTGTTTGAACGTGTGAACTAAGACTCATTTAAACCTTCGTCCACTCACCCTTTTCTCTCTGCATCGACAGCCTGACGAAATTTTTCGGCGTCCCAGTTTAGAAGTTCAATTTGGTTCTCGGGCGTTAGAGTATTCAAGGCGACATTGTCGGGAATATGAATAGCTAACTGCAATAATAGATCTACCATCGCTAGACCACCTTTTGTCAGGTCTTCACGTACGAGTGCGCCCATGCCTTCAACAAAGACCAACCCAGGCTCAACCCCGTAGAGCGACTTCCAATTAAGGCGAATTTCATCAAGCTCTTGAGTGTCTGAAATCCGAACTGCTGCGCCACCAAGGTAAACAACTTGATCTGGTACGAGCGCGCCCAAAGTCAGTTTTTGAATCGCTGCGCCTGAGCATGCAACATTCTTAGCAAGTGTGTTTTCAAACCATTTATAGCCATCTGGCTCATTTGTTATCTCTGATTTTTCAAAATCCTTGTTCAGTTCCATTTGGGGGAGGCTTAAACGTTTCTCAACTTCCAATAGGGTCTGTTCAACATCTTCTGGACTGTTGCCACCAACGACAAGTCCATGATTTTCCAACAATATAATGTCGGGAGCATTTTCTTGAACGAGTCCTGAAATAGCAGATGCTAAACCCGCTCCAGGTTTTATATATGGCAGTTTTGCCCAGTGCAGACCATCCAAGAAATGACCTACATCATGATCTTGAATGATTGTAGCGGCAATTGTGAACACAGGGTGAGTATGCATCACATATTGATGCGGCATAGCTGCATGCATACCTGTTTCAATTGATGGTCTGAGGTTTCCACCGGGCAAGTCGTCTATACGAAGTCTTAGATAGTCTTCTTGGCCTGAGCTCGCATATTCTCGTGCAGCTTCTAGGTTTAAAGGTACGAATAGTTCTTTGTCTAATGCATCTCTCAGCCACGTGCCTGACGCTTTCACATAGAGTATGTCATCCAGCTTTACCGAAGAATTCCCTCCTCCCCCCTGCACGAGGAGTGGGTCTGCTCCAATTCGAGCCGACAATTGACGTAACTCATCTATTTGATTGTGCATTTAGGCTCTCCAAGGCTTTGAAATTCTAGGAGGAAAAGCGAGTGAGAAATTGCAGTCATTTAACGTTAGATTTGGTGAATATGCTGGATCTGCGTTGATTTGATCAGGCCATTTTTTCTTCATAAAATCAGCCTCTTTTTGAAATCTCATTAGCTTTTCTGGTGTGTTTTCATATCCCCGACTTGCAGATTCATGATGATATAATTCAGCATGAGGCGTCCAGATATTTCTTTTTCCAATGGCCTGCAGCTTTAAGCAGAAATCTATATCATTATATGCGACTGCAAGATTTTCTGCATCGAGACCACTGACCTTTTCATAATTGTCTCTTGAGACGACCATACAAGCCCCTGTGACCGCGCTTAGAGATTGTCTTAGCGCTGCGCGTCCAACATATCCAGGTGTTCCGCGTTCCAACCCACCATGAATATGAGCAGCGAGACCGCCTAAGCCCATGACAACACCAGCATGCTGAATGGTGTCATCGGGATAATATAACATTGCTCCGACAGCTCCAACATTTGGCTGAAGAACAAGACTGACCATTTCCTCAAGCCAATTGTCAGAAATGACTTCTATGTCATTATTCAAGAGACAAAGTACTGGTGTATTTGATTGTGCGACAGCCAAATTATTCAAAGCAGAATAATTGAAGGGTCTTGGATCCGATATTAATTTGATTTGATTTTTAGCTTCCAAATCTTGAAAATATTTGATTGCTTCAGGGTCATCTGAACCATTATCTACCAAAATAATTTCGAAGTCTGGATAACTTGTTTTATTGTAAATACTATCAACACACTGCTTCACTAGCTTCTGACTGTTTCTTGTAGGAATGATGATAGAAACTTGAGGCGCTGGCGTAGGTATTTCGTAGGATACTTTAAATCCAATACCTATAAGCTCTGCTTTTGCCTTTATATTTAGCGCTGTTAGGTGATCATTTAAGGCTCGTTCTCCGGCCAGCATAGCGTAGGGTTTCTCATCTGAAGATAGCGCTGTGCTTCCGGGCATGACCCGCCAGTGATAGAGTATAAAAGGTATATGGCAGATTTCATCAGCTCGTAGCCTCGCAGAACAGCGAAGCGCCAGATCATAATCCTGCGCACCATCATATTTGGAGCGAAGGCCTCCCACCTCTTCTATTAGCGCTTTGTCATACACACTAAGGTGCGTAAACAAATTATGGGATAGTAGTAGATCGTGGTTCCAATCAGATTTAAAGTATGGATCATGCCTTTTCCCATCTAAATCGATTTTGTCTTCATCTGAATAAAACAACCGACAAGAAGGATTTTTATTGATAGCTTCTGCAACATGGTAGAGTGCGGTGGCACTCAATTCATCATCATGATCTAGAAAAGCGATGAATTCTCCACTAGCCAATTCCAGAGCTGAATTAGATGCTGCAGAGATATGGCCGTTTTGAGTTCTGTGCACGCGTTTAATACGTGAGTCTTGTTCAGCATATTCATCTATAATACGCGCGATTTCAGGGTCAGTTGAACAATCATTTGCCAAGCATAATTCCCAATGAGAATAATATTGGCTTAAAACGCTCTCTATCGCGGCTCTTAATAGCTCAGGAGCCGGATTGTAAACTGGCGTGATGATTGAAATCACAGGTTTTTGAGAAAGCTCATCAATTCTTTTTTGTATTGATTTTAAATCTTTATCGTCGATCTGGTCATAAAGGTCGATCCACGTTGTATATCCATTTAATTGTCCACCAACGCGAGACGTAGTCGCTAAATCTTCTTTTAATTGTTTGATTCCACCATTCTTAATGGCTCTTGCAACTTTGGCTGCATTATCAAATAATTGTCTGGGCGAACGCACGCGTTCCGAAATCAAATTAAGTGTTTGAACCAAACCATTGCGTTTATTAGACACTTTGGTGAGTGAAAACTCTAGAAATTGAAACTCACCACTATGTTCAGTTAGAGCTATCTTCAGATATTTTGTGTCTGTCGGAATCCAAAAAGTTGCTTTCCACCCATAGCGGGTTTTTAAACATCTTATTTGAACATTGCCTTGCTCTTCTCCGCTGAGGCGTTCCATAAAAACACGTGGAGAGAGCGGAATGTCTTGCATACTCGTTATGCATTTTAACGTGTACAGGCCCGCTGACATACCATTTGAAGCAGTACTTAAAAGAATACTCGGGGTATCGTCTTCAATTGTGAAGCAATTCTTGCGTGACAAATCGACGGAGTTGATCATGCCTTCAATTTGTTTGATCTCCAAAACTTCTTTGGACATAAACTTCCCCATCTTACGATACCACGTTTAGCAATGATTCACGACGTAACGTACTTCACTATGCATACTTCCGATACAATCAAGTGCTGTGATGAATATTATTGTATTTGCAGCGTTTGCGCTTTTAAAGATGAGGGAATTTAATTGTTTGCATCTCATTCATGGTTGTGAAAAATATCATTTAGGGAATGTAGAATCACTCTTCAAAATCTCTTCTGAAATAAATAGGTGATTGCTTGAACAAGTCGATATCCAATGTGAGTTCCTCTCAAGAGACAAGCTCTCGTTTTCTAAGTTGGTCCACTCAACCGATCACACTAAATGCTGCAATCATTGCTTTATTTCATGCGTTTTTGGCTGCCCATTTATGGACAGGCGATTTCTTCAATTCATATGCATATATGTCTGATGATAGTTTTGATTGGGTCACACAAGGTGTGGCATTAAATCAGCTTATCAGCGGTGTAGATGGTTCTGACTGGCCGGTGTTGAGACAACCCGTTTTTGTATTCATTGCGGCACTAGATGATATATTAGGCTCGCACGGAATCGCTTTTTTGTTTGCGCAATTGCTTGCCGTTTTTGTCACCTGTTATGCATTGGGTGAGTTCGCGAGGAAAAAAGGATTTTCGATCTGGGTATCGATATTAGTCCCGCTGGCTTGGTATTTTTCAATCATCGGATTTTATAAATTCTGGATTCTCAGTGACACCCTCGCCTCTTCTTTCATGACATTAAGTGTTGTCTTGTTGCTAGAGAGGTTGGAAAAGCTGAATGACACAACCAATGCTGCAGTTTTGACATTTCAAGAAAAATTTAAAATCCTTTTGCCGGCCCTCTGTGTCTCTTCATTGGCCGGCCTGACTCAAACCTACGGATTAATTCCGTTTTTGGTTATCCCTACTGTCTATATAGCTAGTTATTTTTTGAAATGGACGTCCAAATCGACCGCAATATTTGCTGGTCTTGCCATGATAAGCGCGACCCTCTTGGTCTTTGGCGGTAAGGCTGTTTGGTCTGCTATCATTCCGCACGCTTCTGAACCAAAACAGTTTGTTCTGCTGGAAGTTGGGTTGGGAATGGCGTCTTTCTATTCAAGTGTGTGGCCCCTCGCCTTTGGCACTTTTTTACCAGCAATTCTCGTTGGCATATATGCTCGGTTTAAATCCAAATTATGGATTCCCAGCGTCGAGCAGCTCGCATTGCTTGGGTTGATGTCGGCTTTTGCGACCATGACATTTATCTATCAGTGGACCGAATCCCGCTTGACCTATATGTATCTCCCACTTGTATGGCTCACCTTGTTAGCGTGGAATAGCAAAATTGTTTCCTATATGACGCTCAGCCTTACAAGACTATCAGAGCGTGTCCTGCTTGTTGCAAGCACCGCAACGATTGCAGTTGGATTGATCATACATCCTGGAGATTACTGGAAGCCAGATCTTGCAAAGACACGTTTGGCACCATCCCAAAACTGGATTTTATCAACATTTACAGCACAACCTCTAGACAGGTTTCACCTTCAAACAATGTGTGAGGGCATGTCAGATGTGTGCGAGAAAGCTGAATATTTACCCCAAGCTAGTCCTTATCGCACGATGATGTTTGAAGAATACAAACGCCGTACTCTTTTGGAAGAAGAATAGTATCAATCATCGTTTCGATAATGGGCTATAACTGAATTTCCGTGCCAAGCTGACAAGCTGATTTTGTGTCAAGATACACCCCAAACACTTTCAGCTTACCAGTTTCTCTTTTTGCAATCGCCAAAAAACCCACATCGGGCTGTGTAACTTGTGCAATTGCGGAGAGCACATCTTCCCTATTGCCCTCAGAAAATCCGGCACCAACTATTTGATCACTTTCATCAACAACAAGAAATTTATCATAAGGCTTTGCGGCAACTGAATCCCACGCCCAACCGCGAATTGTGACCCCCGAAGGTTCACCCTTAAAGCGGCTCTCAACAAGGTCTAAGTAACCAATGCAATTACCAGCCTCTATTTTGAAGTGGCTATTGATATCAGCGTCCTGAAATTCATGTGCCCAGGAAGCAAGTGCTGGTAATGGCTCTATAAAAACGCCATCCGGTGTACGAGCAGGAGGCGCTTCTCCACAACCAAACAGCATGACGAACCCTATAAGGATGAATGCGTTTTTCAACGAACCGTATTTACGCATCATGAGCAATTCTCCAACACCATGCATTTACTATATATTCAACTAATTTTCAGGCAGAAACGAACTACGAGACCTGATATAGAGAAACGATCTAGCCCGATTGTGTATTTTTGGCAAAACCCACTTGCAAAATGCCATAGAGCGTCCGATAGAAACGAACCATTTGTCCGGTACACCTTATTTATATGGTGGAAAACAGAATCATAAACTGTCTTATGTTTGATAAGTTATATGAAAACTTGCATGGGGTGTATTCAATGTGACGCATATGAATAAAAATTAGAATGGATAGGGAATAAGAGTTCGCTTTTTTTAACTTTATGTGAGTCAAAGAAATATTGAACTGTCGGGACAATACAAATAGGTTCAACGACATTTGTTTGTGTGTCCCAAATAAGTAGCTTTCAGCAGGCGGGCGAGTAGAAATATGAAAAAAACACCAGAATTAATTCCAGACACAGATTCCGCCAACAATGCCTCTCAATTGATTTCTGAAACTCTCCTATCCATAAAAGCTAGCTATCTCGCCATTTTCCAAAACTGGAGAGTTTGGTGGATTCTAGCCCGACAAGATATTCAAATGCGTTATCGCCGATCTGCTATTGGGCCATTCTGGATTAGTATCTCTATGGCGATCATGATTTTCGGGATTGCTTTTCTTTATAGCCAAATTTTCGATATCGATTTTAAATCCTACCTCGCCTTTCTGGGTGCCAGTTTCCTAATCTGGGGCTATCTAAGTCTAGCTCTCTCAGAGGCAACAGGTATATTGATTGAATCGGAGCAACATTTACGTTCCGTGCCCATACGAACATCTGTTTTTTCCGCCCGTATGGTATTTAGAAACGTAATCATTTTTTGCCATAACTGGCTTGTAATTAGCTGCGTGCTTTTTTACACAGGTGTCCCGATAACGCCGGCTCTTCTTCTAATGCCGTTTGGCTTTATTTTGTTGATTTTGTTTGGGTTTTTCTGCGGAATGTTTCTTGGTCCCATTACATTACGCTTTCGGGATGTGGGGCAGACAACTGCAAATTTTGTTCAATTTGCATTCTTCCTTACACCAGTGATCTGGATGCCATCACAAGGCAGGTTAGATTCCATCTGGTTGTTGATCAATCCATTCTATCATTTGATGGAAGTTGTTAGGCAGCCACTCCTAGGTAAATACCCAACGGCCGATAACTGGATATATGCATGTTTAACCGTGCTCGGCGTTGCTATTCTGGCAAACATTACAGATGTTGTAAGCCGTAAAAAAATCTTCCTTTGGCTGTAATTGCTCAATTATCCATTCTTTTTAATCATAGAGATTAGGACATCTGTTATATGGCGTCGATCAAACTAAAAAATGTGAATTTTGAGTACCACCTCTATGAAGTCACAAACCGTTCTTTGAAAATATCACTTGCCAAACGTTTTGGGTCTAAAGATAGCTCACAGCTCAAAGTACATGCGCTTAAAGACATTTCCTTAGAATTGGAAACCGGAGATAGACTCGGCATCATCGGTGCAAACGGTGCAGGGAAAACCAGCCTTTTGCGCGTGCTTGCAGGACTAGCACACCCCTCCTCTGGTGAAGTGATCGCTGAGGGACGCGTCCTTCCTCTAATCGATAGAGGGTTGGGCATAAACAGTGAATTATCTGCTCGTGAAAATATTGAACTTCCTCTGAGGTTACTTGGTGCAACGACGGAAGAAATCAACAATGCGCGCGAAGATATCAAATCCTTTGCCGACCTAGAAGAATTTTTCGATCTACCGATGCACAGATATTCTGAAGGTATGAAAGCAAGAGTTTCATTTGCGCTATCAACATCTATTCCGACAGATGTATTAGTCTTAGATGAATGGCTTGGAACAGGTGATGCCAGTTTTGTGAAACGCGCAGAAGATAGACTGAACTCCTATCTTGATGAAATTAAAATTGTCATATTGGCCAGCCATTCTATGGAGCTATTGGCCAATGTCTGCAATAAAGTTATTTGGCTTCATCATGGTGAAATCGTCAAAATTGGTCCCCCTGCTGAAACAATACAAGAATATATGGATTTCTCAGCAGCGCACGCCATTCAAGCAAGTGCAGAATAAACGTAAATTGAATAAAATTTCGTGCTCTAGTTTAGAGTATAATCGCAAAAACGGATTTGCTGTATTTTCATGTCTACCCGATCATCGGCAAAGATAGTTTTATTTGAGTAGACATTTTTCTAGATGTAAACCTTACGGCGCTTTGACGAGTCTCGCACAAAATTCAAATCTATTGTGCGGTGTTTCACCTACAAAATCAGTTAGAAACGGGTTTAGCCCCAATTCCCTTAATTGGAAAAGAATACGCGTGAAAGTATCTGGGGTAAATTGCCAAGCGTGCACATCAATATACCCTCCTTCAGATTTCTTCCACTCTTCTTCTGCAGCGGGATAAAACAAATGGCCCTTCGGCGCTCCATGGTCGCCCGCCCAATGTCTGTGCGCATCATTATGCCCCGTTAAAATACGGTCAGCCACAACAGCACGCGCTGAATGAACTGTCCTGTCTTCTAAATAAGCACCTAAAATATCAGGAAGCGTGGTCTCGGGAACAAAATGGTCAAAACAATATCTTTTGTCAGGTATGATCAACAGATATGCGCCATTGTCTTCAAGCAGATTTGCAACATCCTGGAGATGTTTAACGAGATTCGGCTGATGCTCTATATTGTGAGAAGATGCAGCAAAGGCAAATTTTTTGTCGACATCAGCTAAATTCGCAGTACGTGATACATGATGGATATGCTCTGGAACGTTCCCAATGGGGGCACCATGTTCTGAAAAACGCTGACGCAATTCGTCTGCACTCATGACATCAAAATATTCTACACTTGAACCTGCAAATATTGGACTGGCACCTGGCCCGATTTCCAGTAACGATTCAACAGTAGATGAGTTTTGAAGAAAAGTTTCTCTAATCATAATTGCCCCAATATGCTCCAATAACCATGAGCTTCTATAAATTAGATGCCAGACTGGCAAAGGCTATGCAAGGAAAATCACCTCTTTCTGGAAGGTTAGATAATATCTTAAACCTGTTGGTTTCTTTGTTTTAATTCTTCTATTTCCTGAAAAAGCGTTCCCATACTCATTAAGAGCAATTGCACGGGGCGTAATCCCATCCGTGTTTCCCCATTCTCAAATACATCTTCTTGCCACAACGCATAATCTTGAGGATCCAATCCCTCATTGATAAACGCTTTTGCAACATTTTGCGCTGTAATACCGATATGGATCTGCGCAGCTTCTTCCCCAACGGATTCAACATCTTTAAGCCAGCTAAAAGAGCCAACTTCTGTCATGATCTGCGCAATTG
This sequence comes from Hirschia sp., assembly GCF_058892565.1. Lineage (NCBI taxonomy): Bacteria > Pseudomonadati > Pseudomonadota > Alphaproteobacteria > Hyphomonadales > Hyphomonadaceae > Hirschia > Hirschia sp. The sequence continues at coordinate 36,594 of NZ_JBZXVU010000039.1, forward strand.
AACGCCTCTCTTCCGGTGTGAGCTTAACAAGATCCGTCTTTTCTCTCGCATCAGATGTCATGCTTACCCCATTCACAGAATATATATCCTGATATCTATAAGCGGGTTGCCCGAGATTATATTGCCCATCACTTACTGGAAATAATGCCTGACTATTAACTGCCACCCTTCTTTGCGGCGTTGAAGCAGGCCCACCAGCCCAAAAGCCGATAAATCCATCCGCACCATTCGTGGCGCAAACTTCAAGCATTGCACTTCCAAGTAATGAATGAACAGACGTGTTCTGGCCCAAATCATAATTGCACGACAATGTAAAATGGTCCGATGCCGTACTATCAATATTGTATCGGCCAGAGACAATACCTTTCGAATTGCCAGTTAAAAAACTGACATTTCTATATCCTTCAAAACTGTGATCCGCACTCCAAGCAGCCGGCATATCAAGTTTGGGAATGGTATCGCCACTTATTCCTATATCCTTGTAGGCAGCACTTCCTAAACCGGCACTATTGTGTTCAACACTTTGCCAGCCTTCACTGGAAAACATTAGCAGACTTGATGTATCCACAACCGCACATATCCAGCCGATCTTGGGTATTATTTCTTTCCACGCACCGCCCGTGTAAACAGCCAGAGATGCAGGCGACATGTGTTCCCACTTAGATCCCGTCATTTGGTCTGGCAGGATATACATATCACCTTCAGACACATACTCCGGTTGTGTGGCAGTGTCCGCAGATTTAACAGTCATTTGAACCAGACAATCAATTAATGAAATCGCCTCATTATGCGTGACGTGCTTTTGTGCTTGCCCAGAGAGAATGTAAGGCAAATCAAGTTTTGGCGACCAATCCATCGTCTTTTCCTTCAAATGTTGAGAAAGAAAAAATATAGACCAGTTATTTCACTGTGGGATAAATTGGCCGCTAATAGATGCTAAGCGTCTATGTATTCCTTTTCATAGAAGTCTTCCAAAAGTTTGAAATCTTTAGGTGTATCAAATGTTGCATTCGGCACACTATGTAAATCACCTGTTTGAAACACCAGATTCTTTAATTCGATAATCTGTTGGACGACTTCAATTGCACTTTTCTCGGAATCATAAAGCCAGCATGCAGATACACCGCTAACCCGCTCCGAGAATGCGCCCAATTGTGGAGCCAAAATAGGCAAACCAGCAGAGAAGGCTTCGCTCAACGTATAAGAATATGTCTCGGCGCAGTGTTGAGGAAAAAAGACTAGATGAGGATTTGCAGCAGATATCAGCTCAGGTAATTCCTCCGCTGCATATCTGCCAGTCACCTTCAATACGCCAGATAAAGCAGATACGCGTTTATCAAACTCATTCGGGAATTCCCCAATAATCTCCCATTCAATATTGGTTTTTTGCAGTACGCTTTGTTCAATGCAATCAAGAAGAAAACCACCACCCTTATGCTGGGCCATGATACCGATGGACACTATTTTCAGCGTGTCAGCAGGCCCAAGCTTTGAAAGTGTGACCTCCCTTTTAGGGTGGTATAACTCCTTTTCATGGGGAACAGCGACGATGTTTTCATTTGAAGAATACTTTTGAATCCGACTCGCGACATCTATTGTCGGACACACAATTCTAGCAGCGTTATTCAAGATATTACGTCCCTTCTGACGCCACATTATGATATCTTTGCTGCGAGGGTCTGGTTTTTCGCGTAAGCATTTAAGACACCCAAATTCATCCGGTTCACCACAATAGCTTCCTTCCGAGTTAATGAGGTTATTGCGCGGACAAACCAATGAGTAATCATGTATAGATAAGTCATATTCACCGTCATAGACGGCAAGGAAATCATCCATTTCATCAATAACAACTAGTACGTGGTGGAAGTGAACCTTATCTACTCCTAAAGCGTCTAAGATAGGTATCGTTTCGCTGAGTTTTTGCGCCTTGAATTCAAAACGTCGCCATTGTTCACCCTCTGGCAATAAGAATGCAAACATGAAACCATCGGGTAGTTCCTGTGTGATCATGACCATGTGAAGCGCTTCGGCAGATGTGTTTTTAATCAGTTCAGCAACTTGTTTCTCTGTTCCCCCGCCCCAAGGGTGCAAAACATGCATCAATCTAGGTTTATTACTTTGCTGGATAAGCTTAGCAGACACACTGAACCGTAAAGGCAATGCAGGATCACACTCAATCCACCGAGAAACAGAAGGCTCGTAATCTGGATATCTGTTGCGCAATATTTCACCGCCCACCAATTGTTCAGCAGCAGCACTTTCTCCAAAACTTACACTTCCATGATGGAAAACAAATACATCCCCAGCAAGGATGTTTTTCCATCCATTTGCCAAAGCTTTCTGGCAATAGTCATTCTCTTCCCCATACCCCTTGCCGTATTCTTCATCGAAATACCCAATTTCTGATAAGCTGGCCCGACTGATAAACATACAAAACCCAACTCCAGTCGGCATTTCAACCGCTCTTAATTCATTGGCTTGCGAACAAGCATCATCCAATTGGGCAAGACTATACCCATTAGGTAGCTCCGGCGCGCCTCCAATTGCTGGATATGTACAGATTGTTGCGTTGTTTGAAAACGCTGTCACTGTTGCCACATTTGAGTGTGACAATGCTTGCCGCGTCATTCTATCTAGCCAATTACCATGCACTTCGGTGTCAGCATTCAATAGAACCACATCGCGGTCACTGGCTTTCATGGCTCTGTTTACGCTTTTAACGAAACCAAGATTTTCATCATTGACCAGCAGCACAATATTTTCGTTTGTTTTTGCATAGTCAGGCAATGCTGCTCTTAAAGCTGGTTCAGGGCCGCAATCATCAACGAGGTATAATTTACCAAATGACTTATTATCAGACATGTATTTAATCGTTGATTCAATACATGTTTTGGTTTCCGTTTCGCCGCCATAAACAGGAATTATGACATCCACTTTTGCAGATAATGGTTCGTTGTTTAAAATCGATGTTTTTGGAAGAATATCATCAACATTAGAACCTGGCGCGCCCAACTCAAATAGACTTTGTTCAAAATTGTGACGACCAACCAAAGGAAAAAACGAAGCCCCTTCAGATTCCATGCTCAATTTATCAGCTACAGCCTTACGACCTTCAAACTGTCCATTTTGTAGAAAGTGCTTTAATGGATCAATTCCAATGGCAGCTATATCCTCATGTAGCTTACGGTAGAAACCACTATCAAATTCTGAGGATGTAGCCCTCCCCTCATGAGACCCATTGGAGATGTAATGTTCCAACGTTGTTATGGGGAGATCTCTAAGATCATGGTATGTTTGACGATAAAATACAGGATCGAAGAATTTATTTGGCTTTAAACCCGCTTGATCACCGCTTGAGATATAATGCCCAACAAGGTCCATCTCTGATTTCTGATGATCTGGAAGTTGCTCACGATAATAGGTTGAATCAAATAATCCTGAACGACGAATGAGAATAGCTTGTTTGGTGATAAGAAGTGTATTCCGAATACGAGAATTCTTACCAAGTACTTTTCTAACAACATCAACACCAAACGTTTTGATATCTCTGATTATATGGATCATCCGAGATTTGATTCCCCCTTGAAGTCTGCGAGTTACTTGAATGAATTCATCTTCAAGCTGTGCTAGGCGTATTTTATCTTCTTCCCAATTGGCACTTGTGCGCTCTTCGCGGTTACGCTGCTCAATTAGTGCAACTTCGCTTATCAGAATTCTTTCTTGAAGCGCATCACACTCTGTCTGTTGGGCTTGCGAACGCAATGTGACAAGCTCAACTTTCTTTTCCAAAGCCTTGCAATCATGCTCTAATTTATCTCGCTCCTGCTCAAGTTCTAGACGATCATCCTCTAGATTAGCTTGATCCTGTTCAAGTTTAGCTCGATCTTTTTGAGTGGCCTCTAATTCTTTGCTTAATGAATCATAATGTTTTTGGAGCAAGCCCTGTTGATCCATGGATTCGTTAAGTAAAACCTGCAAGCGGTCGCGTTCTTGTTTCGCCGTTTCAAGTTGGCCATTTAGGGCGCTGTAATTTTCTTGTAGCAATTTCTCCTGAGAGTTTGCTTCTTCAAGTCTAGTTTGTACCTGATCGCGTTCCTGCTTTGCCGCCTCTAGCTGCCCACCAAGTGCATTATAATGCTGTTGTAACAGAGTTTGTTGCTCTGTTTTTTCTGCCATCAATTCAGCGAAAAACTTCTTTTCGTATTGCCCCACAATTGTCGAGGCATGCGATTCAAAATGCGAGCGTATTTCTTGTGTCTGCTTAAAGTTTTCACCGCTTTTGATGAGACATTCTATTTGTGGGTTTGAAATACCCTTAGGCGCTAGCACACCCAATCCGTTCGAATGGATAAATTCAAATCCACCATGCTTTTGTTTTAATTCATTCCAGAGTTGGTAAACACCAAAGCCGCGATCGCGCACTGCTGTATCATGGAAAATCACCACTCCATTTGGTGCAAGTTTATCAATCCACGTCTCATAATCATCTTTGACGGCATCATAAGTATGCAGCCCGTCAATATGAAGCAAATCAATAGAACCATCATCAAAGGAGCCAACAGCTTCATTAAAAAGGCTGCGCATTAAGCTTGCTATATTCGGATATTTTTTCTGCGCATGTTCATTCACACTATTGTAAATTACATCACTATATTCACCAGCATGCTCATCACCCTGCCAGGTGTCCACAGCAATACATTCGGTTTCAAGTTCGAGCTTCTCAACGATCTGACAAAAAGAGAAGAAGGAATTTCCCGTATGCGTACCAAGTTCAACAATTCTTTTTGGTTTTAAGTTTTCCACCAACCAAAAGCTAAAGGGAATGTGCCCTATCCAACCGTCGGGGCGCTGCAAATGCAGTGGTTTCATACCAGTAAATTTCGTTGCCTCAATTGGCATCCCTGCATTGTCCGAACTCATGAGAAATTCCTATTCAAGCTACACAACTATATTCAAAGGTATTTTTAAACTAGAACCAGTTTCTTCAAACGGCACAAACTAATTCGCTTTCCATCTATCAGAATACTGCGAATACAAATTCTCTTCTAAATGTCTGGAATTACTATTCTCTTTTAGGAGCTTCTGCATCTGCAAAAGTCTTTTTGAATGTCCATCAAGATTGTTTAGATGGTCTTCCAAAAAGCCTTGGGTTGAAGTTTGAAGCTTTGAGAGTTGCTCGGGATTTTCTAAGAAGCCACATAGCGCCTTATAAATTCCTAGCTCATTATTCTCGCAAAGAATTCCAGTTACACCCGTTTCGATTGATTCCCCGTATTCTCCACAATTACTTGCGAGAGTGACGAGGCCCATCCCCGAATATTCAAGCCATTTGATATGACTTTTGGACTGATTGAATGTGTTGCTCACAAGTGGAGCGACACCAACATTATAGCCCTTCAAGCCTTGAAGCCAGCTGACAAAAGCAGGATAAGAACTCCCCACTCCATAAGGTATTTCAATTGATTTAATCCCATCAACGAGATCCTCGTCCGGCAAGACACCAATCAAACTTAACTCTACCCGGTTTCCATATTCACTACGAAGTTTCTCGAAGGATGGATATAAAAGAGAGAAAAAATCACCGCCATGAGTGGCTGAACCCATATATAAAATATTCAATAATGGGGCTGCTTCTTCAGCATCAGTTACGTCTTCAATGGATGTATTTGAACTTTTCCAAATGCGATCATCTAATTCGTTCGCGATTTTCAAAATGTTCGGGTTCAATGCCTGTAACCGTGTTAACAGCTCATTTGTTGAAACCCAGACCTCATCCGCTGCTTCACATAAAGCACGCACAAAGACGCTCATTTTTTTATAATGATCATACTCAGAGTGTTCGCTGTCCAATGACGTAATATCATCATCCAATTCATACACCATTGGTGTATTCGACTTACGACAAAATGATATCAGATAAGAAACATCTTCTTGAGTAGATATTGCCAATCTTTGAACAATAACAATATCTGGTTTGAGTTCACTTAGAGCGTCCAAAGAAACGAAACGAACATCAAATTCGTTTAGCACTGCACTTTGAGTGAGAGGCAATATAAGCCTAATATAACCGCAAGCAGTCGGATATCCTTTTAAATGGGCATCTAGCAAAACGGCAACTATCGGCTTTTTTATACTTCTATTTTTACGTCTCAAAAGATACAAAGCCTCTTCACCAATTTAGACCTGTGTGTCGCAAAAGCTAATTGCAAAGAAACACATGCAATACCAGCCCTAAAACTCGAATATAACTTCAATCAGACTAATTATACTATTTCTATGCTCATTTACTGGTCAGACGTCGCTCTGATTTGTGACAATTATTTGCCTAATCTCTGACCAGAATAACGACCTTCACGAATTGGTTTCCACCACCACTCATTGGCTAGATACCAGTCTATTGTTTTGGCTAAACCTTCTTCAAATGTGACACTTGGTTCCCAACCAAGATCATTTTTAATCTTGCTGGCATCAATCGCGTATCGCATGTCATGGCCAGGACGGTCAGTCACGAATTCAATCAATTCACGTCGCGGTTTATCTATTCGGCCACGTTCATCAAGAATGTCGCAAATGCTCTCGACAACACCAAGATTTGTGCGCTCACAATTGCCGCCAATATTATAGCTCTCTCCCAATTTTCCCTTCTCGAGGACTGTTGCAAGCGCTACTGCATGATCTTCCACATAGAGCCAATCACGCACATTATCACCCTTGCCATAAACAGGTAACGTTTTGCCTTCCAGTGCGTTCAAAGTCACCAATGGAATCAGCTTTTCTGGGAAGTGAAACGGTCCATAATTGTTGGAACAATTCGTCATCACAACAGGCAGCCCATATGTACGCTCCCAAGCGCGGACTAAATGATCTGATGAAGCTTTAGAAGCTGAATACGGAGACGAAGGCGCATAAGGTGTTGTTTCAGTAAACAAGCTGTCATCAAAAGGTAAATCACCAAAAACTTCATCTGTTGAGATATGGTGGAAACGAAATTTATCGGAGCTATTTAGAGTGTCTTTCCAATAATGTCGCGCGGCTTCCAGCATTGAGTATGTCCCAATGATGTTTGTTTCCATAAAAGCAGACGGACCATCTATCGAGCGATCAACATGACTTTCCGCGGCAAGGTGCATAATCGCATCAACGGAGTGCTTTTTTAGAACAGCTAGCACTGCTTCGCGGTCACAGATATCAACCTGTTCAAAAGCATAATTTGGATTGTCCTGTATCTCTTTTAGAGACTCAAGATTTGCAGCATATGTGAGCTTGTCCAGATTGACGACAGAAACGCCTTTATCCTTGATAAGGTGTCGACACACTGCTGACCCAATAAAGCCTGCACCACCAGTTACAAGTATTTTCATTGCTTGCCTTAGCCTTGTTTATATTCAAAATTATTGTCAACATTAGCCAATAAAGGCGCGACCGCATCTTTGCCTGAAAGCTGTGGTTCATGCCCGTTTAAAGGCCAATCAATGCCAATCGCAGGATCATTCCAGATAATCCCTCGGTCATTTTCAGGCGCATATCCAGAGGTGACTTTATAGGCCACTTCAACATTGGGTGTCAGTGTTAGAAAACCATGCGCAAAACCTTTAGGAACAAGGATTTGATTTCCTTTTTCTGCAGTCAAAGTAATGCCAACCCATTTTCCATAATCGGGTGAATTTTTACGGATATCCACGGCAACGTCGAAGATTTCGCCCTTCAAAACACGCACTAATTTATCCTGAGCGAACGGATCTGTCTGGAAATGTAGTCCGCGCAATACAAATGCCTCAGCTGACAGCGAATGATTATCCTGCACCCACCCTGTCGGCAGACCAGCATCACTAAAGCGTTGTTCGCTATAGGTTTCACTGAAAAATCCACGCGCATCGCCAAAACGGGCTGGTGTAATTTCTTTCACACCATCCAGACCTAAATCACGAACTTCCATGAAATTAACCTTTATCCTGCGCCAAGCGGATCAAATACTGACCATATTCGGTTTTCTTAAGAGGTTGCGCCGCTGCAACCAGCTGATCGGCTGATAAATAGCCAAGGTCGAACCCTATTTCTTCTGGGCAGGCAATCTTGATTCCCTGACGGTGCTCAATTGTCCGCACAAATGAAGATGCTTCGTGCAAACTGTCATGTGTTCCTGTGTCGAGCCAAGCATAACCGCGACCAAATTGCTCTACTTTCAGATTGCCCTGTTTGAGATAAGCCAGATTAACATCTGTGATCTCTAATTCACCGCGCGGTGATGGCTCAACAGCTTTAGCGATATCAACAACTTGCTTATCGTAAAAATAAAGTCCTGTTACAGCCCAGTTTGATTTAGCTTTTTTAGGTTTTTCTTCAATTGAAAGCGCTGTGTTTGTTTCATCAAATTCAACGACACCATAGCGCTCTGGGTCAGCGACTTTATAAGCAAATACAGTCGCCCCCTCTTTACGTTGAGCTGCTTGAGTACAAATATTTTTCAAATTTGCACCGTAGAAAATATTGTCGCCAAGGATCAATGCAGCAGGTTCATTATTAAGGAACTTTTCTCCAATGATGAATGCTTCAGCCAGACCATTTGGGGCATCTTGAATTTCAAATTCTATATTAATACCGAAGCGGGATCCGTCACCGAGCAAGCGCTGAAAAGCTGGCATATCAATCGGTGTGGTAATGATCAGAACATCTTTAATACCCGCCAGCATCAAGACACTTAGCGGATAATAGATCATCGGCTTGTCGTAAACTGGAACAAGCTGTTTTGAGACACCCATTGTGACTGGAAATAAACGGGAGCCCGTTCCTCCGGCTAATATAATCCCCTTCATAGGGCCCCCTTAATTCGACTGTTTACCATACAAAATTAACAGCCAAAGCGTTAGCTTTCAACTGTAAACGCGTCAACCGCAATTGCCTATATTACGAAAATCGAACGATATTGATCATACATCAGTCACGACTTACTGTTTAATGCGTATCGATTATTTGTGGGTATACTCTCGAACATCTGTTAGCCGATTGGACAATAAGCGTGGGTTCCATGTCATCATGCTTATGATCTGCAAACTTCCCAATTTGCGACTCGCTTGAACGATTTTGCGTCGCTTCATCACGCTTTTATAGTCTTTGAAACTGGCAGATATGGCCCGTATAAAAGTCATTTCAAACCCGCGTCTCGCGAAGATGTAAAGGTTTGCAATTATATGCATTGGCATAAAAAGAAAAAGCGCAATGGGCGGCATGTTTTGCAGGAAAACCCAGACCCGATTGCGAGTGCCATGAAAGAGAGCAAAATCGCCCACTTTGTCGGATAACGCACTGCCCGCATGGTGAATCATTGCATCATGCAAAAAGATACATCTTTCACCATTTAGTCGCAAGCGAAATGCCAAATCCACATCTTCACAATAACAAAAGAAGCTTTCATCAAATCCACCAATATCGAGAAAAGTCTGGCGATGAAATACGGCACCAGCTCCACAAGGGCTGAAGCATTCTCCCGTATTTGGCATTTCTGAAACTGAACGCCCAAACCCTCCCCGCCAAGGTATTCCAAAGACGTGATAATTATCTCCTGCACCATCCATAATACCAGGTTCATCTAAACTATATTGTGCGCTGGCAAACATTTTGATGGCTGGAAATTTATCTATCCCGCCCGCAATTTTTTCCAACCAGCTTTCATCTGCCACAGCATCAGGATTGAGCATAACAAGCCACTCTCCATTTGCTAATTTTGCGGCTAAATTATTGCCTTTGGCAAAGCCGTGATTTTCAGCTTCGGGCATGAGATGGACGCGATCCAAACCGGTAACATCTAATGTTTCCATAGAGGTATCGGAAGAGGCATTGTCGACAACAAATAACTCAAAGTCTTGAAAGTTTTGACGTTTTAAAGAATCGACTGCGCCTTGTAGATAATCACCGCCATTAAAATTGACGATGATCACCGAGAAAAAAGGAGATATCACTTGCTCTTGCATTTCATCTTCTCCCAGCTTTTCAATGACTTTACACAATTTGAAAAAGGCTATGATGCACGACATAGCTAGCCCCTATCACTTTTGTGTATCTGGGATGAGATTGCTTGTCTATCGGAGTAATCTCTTCACGAGCTCAAACATTTCATATCTATCAAACTAGAATAGATGGTTGCATCTAATGGAGTGTGAATTTCTTCACCCAACAGCTGGATAAGGCGTGTATTATCCAGCTTCATCGGGTATTTCCAATATGGTGCAATCTCGGCTGCTTCTCTTGGGAAACCGCCCAAAGGCGCAAGCAATTGCATCGCCCACCATGGAAACGTCGCACGCTTTATTTTACGGCCAAGTATGCGCTCTATTGAATCCGCCATTTCATGGCCGGTTTGCTCATAAAGACCTTCAAATTGCAAAACTTCAAAGTCCTTCAATTTTTCTGGTATTTCAATCAAGCGTGAAAAACACTCAGCAAGATCAGGTAGATAGGCCCAAGAGTGACCTGCACCGCGCGCAGTCATGGTTATCTTTGTTACAGGTTTACCCGCTTTGATCATAGCCTGCGAAAACCAGCTAGAGCGTAAATCAGAGCCATAAAAATCCCCTGCTCTCAAGATTAAAACAGGTGAATTTGCAGATGCCCTTTCTAATCGCTTTTCTAATTCCACCCTAATTTTGCCTTTACGGCTTTTTGCATTTTGAGGCGTTTCAGCATTAACTAAACGCGTTTTTGCAGGATCATAATTGTAAATTGTCCCCGGTAAAACAATTCGCGCACCAATCTGCTCGGCTGCGAAAATTGTATTGTCGATCATAGGTAAAACCAGTTTGGACCAATTGCGATATCCGGGTGGATTAAGCGCATGAATAATGACAGACGCATTTGTAGCTGCTTTAGTTACATCATGTCGGATCATCGCATCGCCCTGCACCCAGTTTACGTCTTCTGCAAAAATTTTCTGAGCTTTTTCAACATCACGCACTAACGCATTTATCCTCCACCCACGTGCGAGCAGAGCCTCTGTGATAGCTCCGCCAACACCGCCCGTTGCGCCCAATACACACGCTATTTTTCCATTTTGCATTTTAAATCTCCATCACAAGAATGACCGAAATTTGGATGAAAAATCGCTGCAAATAAATTGACTAATTATTTGCATCGGCTAGTCATTATTTTATGAGCAATCAAATATCATGGGATGATCAACGCATCTTTCTGGCCGTGCTGGAAGAAGGCAGTTTATCTGCTGCAGCAAGAAAGCTTGGCTTATCCCAGCCTACAGTGCGCAAACGTTTAGAAATACTAGAACATGCTTTGGGATGTGTGCTATTTACGCGTTCGGTCAATGGCCTCACCCCCACCCCAAAAGCAAGAAACTTGCATGACGCAGCTAAAAAAATGGCGCTTGCATCAGATTTATTTGTTCGCCAATCTACTGTTAAACAAGGAGAAATTTCAGGAAGAGTTAGACTAAGCGTACCTGATTTTATGGGTATTGAGGTCGTGCCTGATTTCCTGACATCGCTCAATAAAGTCCATCCTGCTATTCAAATAGAATTGGAATTGAGCAATAAGCCAGCCAATCTATTGGACCAAGAAGTTGATATTGCTATCCGCACGATAGCTCCCCATCAAGATGCCCTTATTGCCAAGCAACTTCCCCCGATTCAGCTTGGTTTTTTCGCCAGTAAAAAATATCTGGCAAAACGTGACATACCGCAAAATCTCTCTGATTTTGAAATGCATAATCTGATCGGACCAGATAGAAACAGGACTGATATTGCGATTGCCCAGTCAATCAGTCCACATTTTAGCGATACAAACATCGTGTTAAAATGCGATAATCATCCCGCTCACTTATCCGCAGCGCGTGCGGGGCTGGGCATTGCAGTGGCGCAAATTCCAGCCGGTAATAAAGATCCAAATCTTGTACGAATATTGCCTGATTATATCGTTGCAGATATGAGCGTTTGGGTCGTGACGCATGAAAATTTCAAACACGATCCACGTATCAGGGCCGTGTTTGACCATCTGGTTAGCTGCTTTTCAAAGAAGCACTAAATCTTATTTCCATGGGTCATTGCTATCGCTTTTTTTATCAATCGGTTGAGCAAAAGCGGGCAATTTGACGTCAGCTTTTGTGCGTTTTCTGTGCTCTGGCTGCGCGTTTGGTGTCGACTTTGTATCGACTTTCAGCTTCATCAGTGCGGCAATTCTGTTGTGCGTTGCCGGATGTGTTGAAAACAGCTTGTCACCGCCCCTGCCATTTAATGGGTTGATGATAAACATATGCGCCGTGGCCGGATTGCGCTCGGCTTGCTCATTCATCGCAGCGCGACTTGTACCATGAGCGATCTGCTCAATTTTCTGTAAAGCACTCGCCAAGGCTTCCGGGTCACCAGAAATTTCTGCGCCGCCTTTATCTGCTTCATATTCGCGTCCACGGCTAATTGCCATTTGCACCAAACTGGCGGCCATAGGCGCTAAAAACATAATCGCGATTGTGCCAATTAGACCGCCTGTTCTTTCGCGGTTGCCGCCAAAAAACATTGCAAAATTTGCTAAAGCCGAAATTGCACCAGCAATTGTCGCGGTAATGGTCATTGTCAGCGTGTCACGATTTTTCACATGAGCGAGCTCATGCCCCATCACACCGCGCACTTCGCGCCTATTCAGCATTTGCAGCAAACCTGTTGTTGCTGCAACGGCTGCATTTTCTGGATTGCGGCCTGTGGCAAAGGCATTTGGCTGATGATTTTCAATAATGGTAATTCGCGGAATAGGCATGCCAGCATTGCGCGCCATGTCTTTCACGTCTTTGGCATAACCAGCAATCAGTGGATCGCGGTCATGTTCGTCCACTTCTTTTGCCTTATACATGGATAAAACAATCTTATCAGCATTCCAATAACTGATGAAATTACCCGCGCCCGCAAGCACAAGTGCGATAATCATACCCACCTGCCCGCCAAGCATAAAACCAATACCCATAAACAAGGCTGTCAGCCCTGCAATGAGCATAAAAGTGCGAATGTGATTGTTTCCCATGATCCTCATCTATCTTTAAATGCGTTTATGCACTGGCATAGAGATAAGATGAGATTCTGGCTTTTCTAGGGTTGAGGATATTTGGCGAAAGCTTCAACCAATTTATCGAAAACAAATCGGATACGACGATTGGTCCGCAATTCTTTGTGGGCAACGAGCCAATAACTAACTGGTATCGGCGTTTGTGGCACAGGCACGCGAACTAATTCGGGAAAATTGAGCGCGATATCTTCGGTGATAAGGCCAATCCCTAAACCTTTTCTAACCAGTTCCCAACTCACCGTTCCATTCTCGCAGGACAATTTGAAACTATCGGGTTTTACCGGAACGCCAATGGCATTTAGGCCCTGTAATAATTGGGTATTATCACCAAAGCCGATAAAATCAGCATTTTGCAAAGCTTCAAGTGATGCCGGTCCATCGATTGAGGCTAAATAGTCTGGCGTCGCATATAGCCAACAATTGACGTCCCGCACTTTGCGCCCAATCAAATCTGGCTCGACTGGCTGGGCATGGCGCACAGCAATATCAGCTTCGCGTCGCCTTAAATCGCTCAATGTATTGGTGGCAACAATTTCCAAAATGACGCCCGGCTCTGCGCGCCTGATATCAACCATCATATCAGGTAGAATATAGGTTGAGACAGCATCAGAAGCGCTGATTGCGACCACACCCTCGATCTGATCAATCTGGCCTGTTGCGGTTAAAGAAAACTGCACGGCCGCTTCGCCCATTGCGCGCACATGGTCCACAAGTTGAAGACCATGCGGGGTGAGTTCAAGGCCTTTGCCAACACGCTCAAACAAGGCGACGCCTAATTCTTCTTCAAAGGAAGACACCTGACGACTAAGCGTGGGTTGGTTCATATCAAGCGCTCTTGCAGCAGCCGACAATGACCCCTCTTCTGCTGTTACCAGAAATGCGCGTGCTTTATTCCAGTCAAATTTTATTGATCGCCAATCCATACATATATGTATACCTAAATTCATAATTTCAGCAATGTATTATACGATTTTGATAGAGTATCTAACGGCCATCACCGGTTCAAATCATTAAAGGAGCTGGAAAACACAAAGCTTTTGGAAAATGAAAATGACATCTCATGATCGTGCTACTCCGACTTTCGCTCGCCTTACTGGCCTCGTATATTTATTTATCGCCCTCATTGGTGGGTCGGCTTATTTTCTCGTATCTCAATCACTTATTATACCCGGAAATGCAGCACAAACTGCTGACAATATTAGAGGAAATATGTCCCTGCTTAGATTGGGAATCACTGCTTATCTGGCTATCCTCGCACTTGATATATTGATGACATGGATGCTGTTTCATCTGTTTGCCAATACAAATAAGCCCCTCTCCATGCTGGCAGCCTGGATGCGTCTTGCTTATGTGTTTATACATGGCGCAGCGGTTTTAAATCTCGCCTCTATCCTCAACATTGCAGAAGGCGGATTGCGTGCAATGCCGAGCGACTATCAAAACGATATGATCCTGCAATATGCAGAAGCCCATCTTGATGGCTTTATGATTTCATTGATGTTTTTTGGGATACATCTCTTACTTATCAGCTATCTGATTTGGAAATCAGGCCTATTACCCAAAGCTTTAGGTGCTTTTTTATCAATCGCGGGCATCGCCTATATTTGCGACACACTGGCTATGGTTTTATTGCCAAACTACGCGCAGCTTCAGCCTCAGATCGAACCATTTGTGGCTATCGCTGCAATGATAGGCGAAATTGGATTGCTATTATGGCTGCTGATTATGGGTGTGAAGTCACGCGCATAAGCAATTAAAAATCACCTAAGAATCTAGGAACTGCGCACAAACTAGCACTAACCTGCTCTTTTCTCGCGCGCGTCATTTAAAATAAAATCATAAAAATGAAGCGCTTTTCCGAGTGCTCTTGAGCCCTCAGTTGTGAGGTGTCCGCCATCATAATATAGGGGTGTGTTTGCTACCATAACATCGCAAACACCATCATGGCAAAGCTCATTCTTGAGTGAAAGCACACGATGATGCATGGCCAAGTCTGTTAGCAGACCTTCAATCTGTAATTCGCCTTTTGCAAGCTCATTTGTGTGTAAGAGACAATTTTCTTTGCCAGATAAGCCAAACCATTGGCTCTTTGCCAGACATCGACCAATATTGTGATCGCTATTTGGCATTGGTCCGATAATGACGACTTCTTTGCCGGCCTTTTTAAGCCATGCAATTGTATCTAAAATCTTAGGCTCGACCGTTTCAACCGAAGTTGTGATGTGTTGATTGTCATTGGACACAAAATATTCAGCTCTCACAATCTGAGCAAATTGCGAAGACATCACTACGGTATCAATGGCGGGATTATCGGCTATAAATTGAGATGCTTGATTGTTGAACGATTGGCATTGCTGCGTCCAGTTTGCTCCTTTTTGTCCATTGCCCCACGGATTAAAAGGCGTGGCATCGCGAATTGGCGGACAAGAATGCATTGTTAGCTGATACAAATTCACATCGGGTTCGGATGCAATCACACCATCAACAAGGTGCATCGCAAAAGAATCTCCCCAAACGGCGATTGTCTTACGATCTGCTGACCCTGCTTTTATACATTCACTCGGTAGAGGAGACATGTGGCAATTGGGCGATAAACCTTCGGTTTTTTGAAAAGCCTGCTCAATATTAGCTGCCAAACCATGCTTACGATCCGGCATACCGTGGTTTGAATATTCAATAGACCCAATCGCAATTATTGAGACGCACAATGCTGTCGAAACTTGAACTATTTTTGTGAAATTGAATGTCTTTCTATTTCTAAATGGCGCTTCGACATATTTGGTTGTCAGCCAAGCCAAAACCAAAGTCAGACCAATGACAAATATCATGTTTGTAAAAGAAAGTTCGAACAAGCTCATATGACGGGCGAAAGCAAATATTGGTTGGTGCCAAAGATAAGCACTATAGCTAATGAGCCCGATCCAAATCATTGGTTTTAAAGTCATTAAGCGTGTAGAAAGCGTTCCTGTATGGCCTGTACAGCAAATAATTAAAACGGTTCCAAGCACTGGAAATAATGAAAACAACCCAGGCATGAGCATGGTTTTGTCTAGGAAGATATAACTTCCCACCACCATTATAATACCTGTCCAACTGCCTATTTGTGTCAGGCGTGACGGCGATAGAATGCGACCACCCAATGCCAAAGCAATGGCAGCTCCTGCCCCCAATTCCCAAGCGCGGCTTGGCAATAAAAAGAAATTGGCGTCAAAAAAGCGTCGGCTTCCGATCACGCTAAACAAGAAGCTTCCCAGGGATAAAGCGAGGATAACGTAAAGCACGGTTTTACGTGGCAGTTTTCTCATAGCTAATAGGAGAAATGGGAAGAAGATGTAGAATTGCTCTTCAACTGCCAAACTCCACGTGTGCAACAATGGCTTTAAATCAGAACTGGACGCGAAATAATCTGTTTGGCTCCAGAAGAAAAAGTTGGAAGCAAATAAATTGACTGAGACAAGGCTTCCCGCAAATTCATATAAATCTAAAGGCAACAATAAAAAATAAGCAGCAGGAATACACGCCAAACACACCAAAAATAATGTTGGGAGAATACGGCGTGCTCGCCTCTCGTAAAATCCTAGAAACGTGAATTTTCCCAAGGACATTTCTGAATAGAGAATGTTGGTGATCAAATACCCACTAATGACAAAGAAGACATCCACACCCAAAAAACCACCTGACAGCGACTGTAAACCGGCATGGTAAAGTATGACTGGAACAACAGCTAAGGCACGAAGTCCATCAAGTTCTGGTCTGTATTGTAGTTTCGTCAAAATTGTCCCCTATCGAAACTTTTTCATTGGTAAAGGCAATAAGAGTGCCAACCCAAAACGGCTTTGTAATTTGGCACAATCACCTCTGCCGTAATCAGGATTCTATAACTTGTTCAATGCGGATATAAATCCCCAGAGACGGGAATATTTATAAAGAAGGAGGAAGTAAAAATAACTGTGCAGCAAACAGGCAGCCTTGTGCCCAAAAATACACAAAGCTGCCTGCACCGATGCAAGCTGAGGGTCTCATTTAGTAGAGGGGGCATTAACTAAATAGCCGCTCAGCCTCTGGGGGTGTCTTGCTCAGACATAAACACAACGCGCCCCTTACCTGATGGTTGCATGAATTGCCAACAAATTTTCACTTTCTTCTAAAATAGTGCGAACCTATAAAAAATGGAGCGCTTTTCACGGCGCTCCAAGTGCATGGTGAAACGATGTAAGTCACTATGGTGTAAGGTTTTTATATTCCTCTTTAACCTGTTTCATTTGGGCTTCGCCTTTCTCGATTAAGGTCTCACCCTTTTTGATTTTGGCTTCACCATTAGACAGGTTTTTCTTACCTTTTTTCTGTTTATCTTTCGCGTCTTGAAGTGCAGATTTTGTTTTCTTCACATCTTTATCGAGTGATTTAATACGCTCTGCTTCAGACTCGGCTTGTTCAGGGCTTGTCGCAGCACCCATGCCTAACACGGCTGCATCATATTGAGCTGTCGCATCATCAAAAGCTCGCTGGGCTTTACGCTCTTCAGCCTCGCCATCTTTGATTTGGGTGTTCCCTTTTTTGACGAGCTTATTCCCATCTTTAATGAGTTCCTCACCTGAATTGACTTTTTTCTCGCCAGCTTTCCACTCTTTCGCAACGTCGCTGACTTCGTCTCCAAAACTTTTTTGAGTTGTCATACAGCCTGTTGCGCCAAAAGCTGTCGCTGCAATAAGAGCGATCAACGCTGATCTCATATTTGGTGTAAACATGATTGTATTCCTCTTCTTTTTTATCTTTTCCATTTACATCATGTACCGCATCCCATTAAATCGGACAAACGAATATATTTGGCAGTTTGTATCGAAAAAAGCGATATATGATGGATGTAGTTCAAGCTCAGACTTTTCTCGCAATCGTGGAATGCGGTAATTTCATAGAAGCATCAAAACGCGTGAACGTCACTCAATCGACTGTCAGTGCGCGCATCAAATCCCTTGAAGAGCAATTGGGCAAAGCCCTCTTTTATCGATCTAAAGGTGGATGCACCCTCACCCCAGCCGGTCAGCAGTTTTATCGGTTTGCGAGGTCTATGGTGCGCGTTTGGGAAGAAGCTAAACACCATGTGGCTGTGCCTGAGGGTTATGACGACACAATTATCATTGGCGGGCAATATAGTTTGTGGAACCGGTTATTGGTGCAATGGGTGCCCCAGTTTCAAGCGCAAATGCCAAATGTTGCAATCAAGTGCGAGATTGGTATGCCTCAGCGGCTAATCCAGGAAATGAGCGAAGGCACAATGGATCTAGCTGTCGTCTATCGCCCAGAGCAACGCCCCGGCATGTATGTCGAGCAATTGCTTGAAGATGATCTCATTCTGGTGACCACTGATTTAGACACGCCGCTGCGCGATAATTATATCTATAATGATTGGGGCGAAGCCTTTCGCACAACCCATGCTGCCACTTTCCCCGATCTACATAATCCGGGACTGACAATTAATCTGGGTGCTATCGGGGTTAATCTGGTCATTCGCAATAAAGGCGCGAGTTATTTTCCCAAACGCATTGTGCAAACGCATTTAGATGAAGGCGTTTTATTTCAAATTCAGGGTGCACCGACTTTCTCATTTCCGGCCTATGTTGTTTATCAGGAAGCTTTTTCTTCCCCAGAAATTATGGACTGCGCCCTCTCCACGCTTCGCTTTATCGCGACACAAGCTGTTGAAGGCGAATTACCGCCCCCTTTCTGGCAAAATTTGTTGGGCTAAGGCGGGTTTTCCAAAGCATTGGAATTGGCGTCAATATTGCATCCTCAGATCTCAAGAAAATTTGCATACTTGATTGACGTGGGATGAGTAGATTTAGATATGAAATATAGACCGGAAATTGATGGGCTGCGCACCATAGCTGTTCTACCAGTTCTATTTTATCATTTCGGAATGACGACTTTTTCAGGTGGTTTTACCGGCGTCGATATTTTCTTTGTGATTTCCGGCTTTCTGATCACATCCATCATCACTGCAGAAATAGACAAGAAGACTTTCACATTCGCCAATTTTTATCGTAGGCGTGCCTTAAGAATTTTGCCGCCCCTCGCGCTTGTGGTTGTGGCAACATTCATCGCAGCATGGATGTTTATGCTGCCTGCCGAAGTGGAAGAATTAGGACGCACAACAATTGCGACATCTCTGTTTGGCAGCAATATCTATTTCTTTAAAGCATATAACTATTTCTCAGTATTGGCCGAATCTAACCCGCTTCTTCACACATGGTCATTGGCTGTTGAAGAACAATTTTATTTTGTGACGCCAATTATCTTATGGTTGATATGCTTTATAAAACCATTGGCAAAATACCGCGCCCATATCATCGCTTTAGGCGTGATTTTTTCCTTCGGGCTGAGCCAATGGCTACTCACAAAATCATCTGAAGCTGCTTTCTATCTCCTGCCCTCTCGCTTTTGGGAATTGGGTGTCGGATCTTTGATTGCTTTATATGGTTTTGATAAAAGCATGCCAGACAAATTGAAAAATTATGCTGGTATTCTGGGGGCAGGTATTCTGGCTTACTCCATCTTCATGCTTGATAAAGATGATGTATTTCCCGGGTTGAATGCAATTTATGCCGTCGCGGGTACCGCGCTCATCATTTTAGCCGGATTGCAATCGTGGACAGGTTTAATCCTAAGCCAAAAGCCTTTCGTCTTTATCGGTAAAATCTCATATTCTTTATATCTGTGGCATTGGCCTTTGCTGATTTTCTACAAGATCGTTTTTCTTAAAACCCATTTGAACCTAACAGATAGTCTACTTCTGACATGCCTATCTATTGTGATTGCATATCTATCTTGGAAATTTTGGGAACAGCCTTTCCGAAAACTGCGCGCTGTTTCGTCATTTCAAACACTCTCTGTGACGACAATCGGCCTCATCGCAACTGTGTGTATCTCTATATCTATTTTGAGCATTGAAGGTCGCTGGCGTAAATTTGATCCGGAGATTCATGCGCTCACTGAACTGACCATCAATTATTCCAGTACAGATGAAAATCGCTATCAATTCACCCCTCGGGGTAAAGATTGCTTTATCACGACTGCGACAGCGGCAGGAGGCAAAGGTTATAATGTTGACGCTTGCCTTTCAGCACAGAGCAATAAACAACCGCTTGTTTTTTGGGGAGATAGTCATAGTGCGCATTTGACAGGTCCGCTTCAAGACGCACTGACGGACTATGAAGTGCTGCCGCTGCAAGCATCGGGTTGCCTTCCCTTATGGCCACTAAAGGGTGAAGCAAGATGTACGGATTTATTCAAGAAAGCGCTCACAGATTATATTCCAGAATTGGAAAAACCTGTTGTGGTTGTCTCTGCACGCTGGACAAGATGGGGCGCTACGCCAGACACTTCATATGAAACAAAACTACACAATCTTATCGAAAAACTGAATGAAGCAGGTGCTAGCAAGGTGATCATTTTGGGGCCAACGTTGGAATATACCACCAACCTACCCCTTTTGATGGCTCGTTCTAAATTGGTGGGCAAAACCAATATGACTGCTTTCATCAATCAGGATATTTATGCATTCGATGAAATGATGAGCGCATTGAATAAAACAGATTCTCACGCGGCATCTTATATATCACTTGTAGATGCATTGTGTGAGCGCAACAATTGCGACAGCGATAAACCTCTTCTATTTGATGACAATCACCTCACACTAGAATCTGCTCACAAAGTGGCCCAGACTGTGAGCGAACAGATGCAGAATATACGCACGTCTGAAATGACAGTGCCTAGGAATAAGTCTTGATGTTTCAAGTTTTAGTTTTTCGTAGAAATGGCATATAAAAACAATTGTTTAAAAGCTATTTGCACACTTTATATGCCGGTTTGTTTCTTCGGCATTTTTCTGAACAATAAACCACATCATTCCAGACTGTCTCCCATTTTTTGCGCCAACTAAACGCACGCTTGCAAACAGGACAAATCTTTGTTGGGAGATCCGATTTTTTCACGATACCCCCTATTTGCGTGGCACTATTTCCTGCACCTCGACTTTTGAACCATCTTCTCGGGTCAGGCTGTAAGATTGTGCCGGAGCGTTAAATCCATAGCCTTTGAGCGCGGCTTTCCAGACAGCGTAATCCTGGGTGCTGTTTCCAGCATAATAAAAACCTTGCGGACAGTTTTCGATCAGGAAATTCGCTTTGTTCTGCGAGGTCAGGTTTATTGCGTCTTTGACGCTAGCGCTCTCAGGACCTTCTGTGCCTTTTATGCGATCAAACTTGCCAATATAAGTGGCCAATTCTGCGGCCATTTCATCGACCATGATCTGATCAGAGCCAGACACCAGCCACACCTGCCCGCCTTTTTTCTTGTGATCCTGCATCAAACGAATAGCTTTTGGTTCAGTCGGTAATTTGCGCGGGTCAAAATAATCCCCTACCTGTCGCACAAGCCAACGTTTGGCGTGTGGCCTATTGGTGAGCATTTTATAGCCCGCAACCGGCAATAAATATGGCTTGTATTTCGCGCACAATTTAAACAGCTCGGCTGTGGTGTCTGTATAGATGAGCGTGCCATCCAAATCCATTGCAAGCACTGGCAAATCAGGGTCTGGCGCTGTGCCCAGAAGGAGTTCGTCAGTTGGTGTCGGGTTGGTCATGAAAACTGCTTATTATTGTTCGTCTGCGAGTACCAGTCTTAAATTGCCCCCTCCCTCAATAATCTAATTGGACCATCGTTGAGATACACCTAATTGGAGACATGTAACTTATCGCCGATAACAAACCGGATGCCTGAGTGAAAGTTATCATCAATTTGTTGCGCACAAGTATCAAAATCGTCTGCACAGACTTTTCCTGTAAATTCTAGCCAGTAAAAGCTTTTCAATTCTTCACTCGTTGGTAGCCAAATAGTATTTTCAAACTGCATCTTAACGACCGGACAGGCATTCTGATCCAGCCGTACTAAGGAATAGTTTTGACCAAGCCTTTTTAGTGTCTCTTTCCAAAAATCTGGATTTACATTTGAATTGAGATGCAATGCCCGAAGTTCTTGGGCATCACGAAAAGGACAATTGCTGATATCTGTTGATATTTGAGCAATTACGGTTTCCTGTATTATCCGAGCGTTCCAATGAAACCCAATAAATGGTGAGTTCTTTAGGTGCAAAGTGCGCCCATCTCCCTGAGCAAAGGGTAAAATGTATTCAGCACAAGCCGATACACAAACTTCACCTATTTCTATGTTCAGTTCATTTTCTGCAACCAAGCCGATTAGTTCCGCTGCGCTGCTGGGAAGTCCCCCAGAAGACGATATTAGAACAGTCTCCACATCCTCTGGCATTTCTTCAAGTAGACCAACCATCGCTGAATCTATTTTGCCAAATAGTTTTAGCACTCTTTGGTTATCTTCAGCTAAGCTCAAACCACTTGAAGCAATGGCGAGTAATGCTAAATAAATGAACCGGAATGAACAATACATCCCTATTCTGGTTTACCTCTGGTTTTAAACCAATTTTTGCAAAATCCAATAAAAGCGGCGTCGGGTTTGCGCGGGACGAGGTCGATGGCGCTTTCAGGGTCTGCGCCTATCAATGCAGATTGGGCGCGTTTGCCAATCCATGTGCGCCATTCATCCTCGATGAAATAAATATCCCAGCCCGGCGCTTCTTTTTTAGCGGCATCATAGCCATCAGCTGAGATCTGCATACGGCGTAGTTGGCTGGCAATCTGGCGGCCTAATTCCTGACCACTGCCCTCTTCACCTGAGTTTTGGAGATCATTTTTCTTGGCGCGACCCGTCGCTATTTTGTTGGAAGCAGAATGGCTATCGAGGAAATCCTGACGCGATGTGGCGTGGAGAATGTCGTTTTCGATATAGACATCATAATCTGGCAGATGGTTATCATTGACCACTTCATGCAGTTTGCGGCGAAACTCGCGGCGTGTGGCTTGTGATCCTGATTTACGGTGAAGCTTATCCACCCCAATCGACCACCCATCCTGTTGGCCGCAATGCTTTCTGATAATCTCGTAAACGCGGCGTTCAATCGGCCGGCGCAAACGCCAATAATCACGGTGGAGTGTCAACACTTCGTCGGCGCGAATAGCTTCCATTGTCCAATCTGAAATCGTGACTTCCAGACGTTCAGGCCGCAAACCACCCTTTGGTGTGCGACGTGTCTTCATTTTTACGCGTTCAAACAGACCAAACCATTCATCATGTTCAAATCCACCCGTTTTCACATTTGTGCGGTAACGTGTGCCTTCTAGCCGCTCAATGGAATCCACCAATGCCTCATAATCCCTGCCCCCTGTCGGGCGGTTTGTGTAAGACAAGAAGTGATATGGATCTATCACAATGGTTTTAGGTGTTTTGCCTGATCTCTGCTTTTCGCGCATGATGTGGGAAATAGCATATATGAGCAGGTCTTTGTCATAGATTGTCGGCAAGCCTTTGATACTGGGCCGAAATTCTATCCAGCGACCATCATGTTCAAAACGACGTGGATTCCGGTCTGGCTTTTTAGTCAGCGAATAAAATGGATATTCCAAACTCGCCATATCGCTTTTTAAAACAATATCGACCAGCTCACACACGAACAAATCTCCCATGGGATAGCGCTCAGGCAATAAGGGAGAATGTTTTGGGTTTGGATCTAACATTTCGTCAAACAAGGGTCCGGGATCTTGCGGCGACAGCACTTCACCAGAAACTGAGCCAGAGTCCGCCTCATCATTAAGGCCCTCTTCTTCTACCGTTTTGTGCGTCGCTGTGGATTTCACCATGGGTAAGTGCAAACCTTATCCTACAAATTTTCAGTCAGAATCATCAAAAAGCGTGTGTCTTGTGTCGGGAATTAGACACGTTCATTGGCTGCATGTCCAATGATTTATCCTTAACAAACGCCGTATGTGGGCCAAATCCCCTGTAAATACGGGCAATTCTTGAAAATCAGTGATGTAGGATATGTTTGTTTTCATAGAATCATCACTATCCACATGATTCTCGGGAATCAGACACGTTTTCTTGTGGGATAAGTTTTTTTGTTGGGGAACAGACACGCTTCACCCGCCTCCAACCACAGAGAAAGGCCGTCAAAAAGACTCAAAAAATGTAATTCTGGCGAACAGACACGCTTAAACTGGCGATTAGACACGGTATTTTGAAAAAATGGGGATTAGACACGGTCTTAAAGCCTGCAAAACCCAGTTTTTGGCGATTAGACACGGTCTAGGAAATTAACGATTTCAACGCCCGTAAATGATATTCAGAAATTGGCGAACGGACACGTTTTTGTGGGGTTTAGACACATATAATTGGCGAACAGACACAGCGTGTCCAATAGCCTGCTGTAAAAACAAGAACTTACAGCCGATTTTAGACCCTTAACACTATATCTAACACATAATTAAACACTTAAAGGATTTTAGCAGCATCTCACAAACTTAAAATTTGCTCGAAAATTAAGACTTTTCGTCAATAATTTGGAAAAAGACAAACCACGACCATCCAAACGTGGCTGTTTCCCTCTCGCAATCCAAAAAACAATCTAAACTTCCAATACACACATCAAACTTCAAATGACCCAATTAAACACTCACCTTTCACGATATTTTGTGTTGGACCTAAGTTAAATTGCATCTAAGGAAAGTTTGGTTTTAACGGCGCTGTGAGCCTGCGTGAGAGCCGTTTTCGTTTCAACTGCCTCCTACGCATAAACATCCTGAAATAGCTCTCCAGCACCTCGAAAAAACGATTTTTCCCTAAAGGATATTTGAATGCTTAAGCCAAGCAAACATGCCTTTGCGAAAACGTGTGTCATTCCCAAATAAATTAATATTATCAGTGTTTAAACGAGATGTGTCTGTTCGCCAGAATGGGGATTAGACACGCTTTGTCTTTAAACAAAACAACAGAATATGAAATCAAATTTTTCAACAGGGTTCAAGAATATCCAAAGCTATGGAGAGTAGTTTTGGCGAATAGACACACTCCCTCCTCCAATCTCTTGACTGGAAGATTGAGCGTTCAATTTTCATTTGGTTTAGAAGTTTTGCCTATCTGACAAAGCGTGTGCGACCTTCGGCATGAAGACGCGCATTAATAGCTCCAAAAACATAAGTTGTGACATCAACATGGTTTTCAAGCGCAACAAGCTTGAGGAAATGGCGTGATGTTTCGCTGATGCGGAAATTAAGCTGAACCTGCTTGCCCTTTCCTTTTATATTCAGGCGCGCATTGTCATGCTCGTCGATAAAGCCTTTGATCCGGCGCTGATATTCACCAAAAGGTGTCGCTTTTTCTTGGCCCAATTCTTGTGCAATACCATCTCTAGCCTCTTTAAGGCTTTGATATTCGCGTTGTTCAGGATGTTTGACATCAAAAGCTGCTTTTAAATCAGCTGGCGACACACTTGGTCCCATGCTTGTATTTTCATCAATTTCTGGCGCAGGTCTTTGCGTCGCTTGATATCCGGTTAGCGGTGTTTGGTTGTCTTGTTCACCTGCTGAAGCAGATTGAGCAGCTGCATTGGCCCCTACTCGCGATGCATTTGTGGGCGCAGTATTCCCAGCTTCTTTGCCGCGAATATTTGGTTCTAAGCCTTTGAGAAAACTCATGCTGCATTCCCCCGCATAGCTCTTGTTTGTTCTAAACGTTGGCTCACCCATGCCCAGAGATCGCGGATCTCTTTGGCCGCTTGCGTACGGGAATGTTCTAGCAATGGTGAAGAGCCAGCGGCAGCAGCTTCCATGAACTGAACGCGGTCATGGATAATGACTGGAGCCACTGGGTATGAGCATTTTACTTCGACAAACTGACGCGCATCATCAGCGAGTTCTTTCATTTCTTTTGGCACGCGATTGATAACCACAGCGCCAGGTGTGTTCACTGTTGCAGCAATCGCGATTGTCGCTTCAATGGCTTCAAGATCATAGGCTTGCGGCTGTGTTGGGATCAAAACAAGGTCGACTTCATTGACGATCAGAAAACTTTCTTGACCAATATTTGGCGGCATATCGTAAATAATGAGGTCCCTACCCTCATTTTTTGCAGCTCTTAGCAGCTGTGGAAGCCGATTTAATGTCGCTGCAATGGTCGCTGGTTCGCCATCTAAGCCCTGTTGTGTGCGCTTATCGAATTGATTCAGGCTCGTCATTTGCGGGTCTAAGTCGAAAATGGCGACTTTTCTTCCCGACTCATGAGCCGCAAATGCAAGATTCTGTGCCAACATTGTCTTGCCTGCACCGCCCTTTTGGCTCGCTATTGCTATCAATTGCATGCGCATTTCCTTAAACCCTCAACAATTTTCCTAAGAAGTACAATGGATAGGTTTCTATTTTGCTAACTTGCCAGCTTTCTAGAATGCTAGCAGTATCGCGCTCTAGCTATATAGATGTCTGGATATCTAACATGCGAGCATGGCATACATATAGAGATACATAAGTATATTGGTATAGCTGTATATACGCATATACATATAGGCTTCTACATAGACACACATATATAGTGATAGTTTCCTGATTTTATGGGGATGCTTAACTTGGCCTTAAGCTCGTCGCTCTAATTATGGGCTTCATATTCGCAAATGAGGGCAGCCTCTAACTGCGTAGAGTACGAAGAGAGCCGGTGAGATGGGCATTTTCCCAAGTAAAACGCACAACCGAAAAGCTGAACTTGCCCAACAAGAGGGGCAAGATGCACCTGAACATGGGCTACCTGGGCAGGTGATCCGGATCACAATCATTATGCTTGTGCTTACGTGTATGTTGCTTTCTGGCTATGGAAACATTGTGACATGGACGGCCGGGGTAGAGGGGGTTGATTACTGGATCGCTTTTGGAACCGGTATCATCTCTGAAATTATCGGAGCAGTATTGCTCGTGGTGATTATCTGGTGTTTCGCGCGTCCAAGCATTCCGCGTCTTTTAATGGCGCTTTTATTCTTTCCTGTCTGGTCAATGGCGACATTTCAAAATGCTAGCGCGAGCTGGTCTTATTATGTTGACGCGTCTAACGCAGAAGAGCAGGCGAGTGCGCAACGCCGAGCACTAGAACAAAAGAGCGCGCTGAAAACCCAATCTGCTTTGGCCGCTGAGCGCATCGAAGAGATCAAAGAAGAACTTTCCTTTATCGGCATGACGCGCACGCCGGATGAAATTAAAGCCCAGCGCGACCGTTTGCCGGAAAATTATGTGACGAAGAGGGCGCAATTGTCTTCAGAACTGAATAAAGCAGAACGTCGTATTTTTCTGGACAATGAATTGATTGAACAAAGAGATATTCTGGCCAAAGCGACGGGAGCAGGGGCCAATATAGAAGTATCAACCTCTATTGTTGGCTCTAAAGGGGCAACGCCATTGCCTATTTCTGCGGATGGAGACCTAAAAGGCGCACAGTTTGATAGTGTCTGGGGTTTCCTACAATTTGTGCAATCAAACCGTTTAGGTAGTCTCGTGTTGGTCATGGAGATTATGAAATCTTTCGGCTTATTGCTTGTAAATGTTGTGTTTGTGCGAGAAGCGCAGAGCAGGGCCATGCAAAATGCGCAACCTCAAGCCAATATATATGCGCCAGCTCCTGCACCTGTTGCGGCCAATGATGGACGCTACGCCAATGCGGGTCAGGCAAATGCGCCAATTGCACCTGTGGCTCAAGGTTTGGGACCAAAGCGGGCAAAAGTGGTGCAAATGTCTGCGCCGCAAAAACAAAATGCATCCGTAAAGCGTGCACCGGCATCATCAAAACAGGCTCCTAAGCCTACGCCTGAGCCATCTGCATTTAGTTTTGAATTTGCCGGTGAAGATGGCGTGCAATTGCCATCTCAAAACTATGAAGAGCCAGAAATTGACACAGCCGAAGAGGGCGATTCAGACGAACCTCACGCAATCGGTATTGCAAGCAAATTTGTATAATGCTGCTTTGTAACAACACAGCATTTTCACTTTGATTCTGGCTTCTTTTTAAAAGTTGCGCTTAATAAAACTGTGTCATGCGGTTTTTATGGCATTTGAGCAGTATAGCTACAAAGGCCATCGCGATGATCAATTATCTATTCAGCACAAAAGGGCGCATCGACCGGACCGGTTGGTGGGTGAGGATGTTTTTCATCTTACCGCTTTTATTCGTGACACTTTTTACTGTTATTTTGGTGTTAGCCCGTATTGCCACTGATCCTGGAAACGACCGACTTACAACTCTTAGCCCATTGTTGATGATAATGTGTGTATTGCTTTTTGTGCGGGCCTATATCGCCACTTCAGTGCGCCGCCACCATGATATGGGAAGATCAGGATGGAATATGCTCTGGGTTTTGGTGCCGGGGATTGGGGCTATTATTGATATTCTTGTCAGTGGTTTTATGCCGGGGCAGGCTGGGCCCAATAAATATGGACCATCACCAAAACAGGCATTTTCGCCTGAAAAATCAGTTCCTTCATATGAAAAAACTCAAACCAAGACGCTAAAACCGGATGGCAATTGGACAATGCCAACAACACCTGTAAAAACGCCATCTCACATGCAGGCTCCAGCAAAAGTTAAGCGCCAAGTGCATGACCGTTATGATCGCTCTAATAAGGTGCAAACACCTTTGGTGACACGCCATGTTGGTTTTTTTTGGCGATTGCTAGGAAAGAAATAGATAAAGTTCTGGCCAGCTTTGTCGGGCAAAAAGATCAGTTGAGATATTTATGAGCATTGTTGGAGGCGAATTAAAGAACGCCAAAAAGCGTTTGAAAGTGCAGCATTTAATGACGCTTGCAGAGTCGGCACGTCCCAATTTATCTCACTCTGATAAGGCGAAAGCAGGGGAGGCAAATTTTACGCTGGGCCAATGTTTCCTTGAGCAAGGTAAAGTAGCTCAAGCATTGGCATATTTTCAAACCGCGATTGATAAATGTCCTGAAAGTGCAAAATATCTAAGCCAGTTATCCAAAGCACATCTCATGCTGCGCAATGATGAGGAGGCGCTTACATTTGCGCTTCAAGCGTTGGTGTTTCTTCAGGGTGAAACGGATGCAAATACGCACAACACTTTAGGCTATGTTTTAACGCGTTTTGGGCATCACAAGTTTGCGCTTGGATTGTTTGAAAAAGCGGTGAAACTAAATCCAAACTCGATAGAGTTTCGAGACAATCTTGCCAGAAGCCACACATATTTTGGAGACAAACGCAGCACCGCTTTGCAATATGAAGCGCTACTGAAACTAGATTCGCTCTATGGAAAAGCGCATTTGGGATTGGCTGAAATCACAAAATGCACAGCAGAAAATAATCATATTGATCGATTGGAAAACGCGCTTGAAAAGGCTAGCCGTAAAATTGAAATTATGCGGATTCAATATGCTTTATCCAAAGAAAACGAGGACTTAGGACAGTCTGAAGAAAGCTTCAAACACTTACATTCGGCCAATACGCAATTTATGTCGAATGTGAAATTTGATGTGAAGCATGATGAGGAGTTGATAGGGGCTTTTCTAGATGTCTATAAAAAATCATCAACAAAAAATATCTCAAAAATAGATGATAAAGTGTTGTTTATAGGCGGTATTCCGCGCACGGGGACGACGCTTGTTGACCGGATTTTATCGGCGCATTCAAGTGT
This sequence comes from Hirschia sp., assembly GCF_058892565.1. Classification (NCBI taxonomy): domain Bacteria; kingdom Pseudomonadati; phylum Pseudomonadota; class Alphaproteobacteria; order Hyphomonadales; family Hyphomonadaceae; genus Hirschia; species Hirschia sp. The sequence continues at coordinate 66,238 of NZ_JBZXVU010000039.1, forward strand.
TGAATCGGCCGGAGAACTCCAATCCATGCCATTGGCGGTGAAGCAGGCATCGGGCACAAACTCTAAAATTGTGTTGGATATTGAGACCATAACCAAGGCTGGAAAAGCGGATATAAATGCAGTTGGGCGCGCTTATATGACAAATGCACGCCTGCATGTTGGCGCAAAAGATAGTGCTGTTTTTACCGATAAATTACCGCTCAATTTTATGTATGCTGGCTTCATTTTAAAGGCATTGCCAAATGCCAAAATGGTGTGTTTGCGGCGTCATCCTATGGATGCAATATGGAGTAATTACAAACACTTATTTGGAGGTGGCGCGCGATATCACACTTATTCCTACGATCTGATAAGCACAGCGCGCTTTTATCTGGCCTATCTAAAAATGACGGATTTTTGGGCACAGGAATTCCCCGAACAATTTATGATTTTAAACTATGAAGACCTCATTGCGGACCAAAGATCAGAGTCTGCAAATCTGCTCGAACATTGTGGATTAGATTGGGAAGAGGGGTGTTTGGATTTTCATTCTTCCAGCAAAGCTGTCGCCACCCCAAGTGCAAATCAAGTGCGCGAGCCGCTCTATACTGGGTCCATTGGAAAATGGAAACGTTATGCAAAAGAGCTAGAAGGTGTAAGGCTGTTTTTGATCGAAAATGGGGTGAAGGTTTAAAGTCAATCAGCCTACATTTATGCGGATAAACATAACAGCTTTCTTGCTAACAAACTCTCGCCATCATCTGCGATTGTAATTAAAACCTAAGTCATGTCTTTTCGACTGATATCGTTTTGTGGCTGGGGTAATGGTATGAAATTTATATTTACATTCGCGGTTTTGAGTGTGGTGACGGCTATATTAGTCTCTCCAGTTTATGCTGCATCTCCAGCTCAATGTGAGAAATTGGCGGGTATGCCAGCTGATCCGGAAAGTGATTTTTCTGGTATTTTATTTAATAAAATCAATGCACCAACAGCTATTTCTGTTTGTCGTGAAGCGCTAAAAACAAACCCGGATCAAGCAAATATCCAGTTTTGGCTAGGCCGAAGCCTCGCTAAAGCAGGACAGGATGAAGAAGCTATTGTGTGGCTAATGAAAGCGTCAAATGCAGGTTATGTTGCTGCCCATCTGAATCTTGGTTTTTCATATGCAAATGGTTTGGGTGTCCCAAAAAATATGGAAACAGCTTTTGCATTGTATGAAAAATCTTCAATTATTCCCAGTGCTAAGGTCACGCTGGGGCAAATGCATCAATATGGAATTGGCACACAAAAAAACTTGGCAATAGCTGTCAAATGGTATGAAAAAGCGGCTGCTCAGTCTTACGGACATGCCAGCTATATCCTTTCTGGTTTGTATGAGCACGGCATCCATTATCCTCAGAACAATTTGAAACAACTCGTTTATTTGAAGCGTGCGGCAGAGCAGGGGTATGCTATTGCGCAAACCAAAATCGGAACAGTTTACTTTGAAGGTAAGAGATTGCCTCTAGATAAAAAGTTCGGTTGTGACTGGTTTGAAAAAGCGGCCGCACAGCAAGATGCCCGAGGCGAATTTAATTATGGTAATTGTTTTGTTTTGGGGGAAGGGCGAGACATGGATATCCAAAAAGGCATTGAATATCTTTCCCGTTCAGCAAAACAAGGCAATGAACAGGCCGTTGAATATCTGGGTATGATTATGGCTATGGGGCCATTGTAAACAAACGCAAATTTATAAAGTCTTGCTGACAATTTGCTGCACCAATGACGAAACATTCTACATAATTTGCAGAGTTTCTAGGCGTTTTGTGCTGGCTTTGTGTAGGCTTTCTGTCAGCTCGCTGGGTATTTTATGTTGTGCCTCTGCTAAAATAGTGTCGATCGCATTTGGTAGGCGTTTGCTGAGATCATCAATGAGGTCTGATATTGCAGATTTTGGCAAACCGGCCAAATCAGCCGTTTCCTGAAAATGCCGGCGTGTGATTTCATCCATGCGATAATGGTTTGAACGACCAACAGATAGAGCCAGTTTAAATTGGTTTTGTGAAATCTGGCCTTTGTCGACAATGTGCTGCGCGGTTAGCACATCATAGATAGGCGCAAGTATAAATCCGGGGGCGGGGTGGTTTGATTGAGCGGGGATAGATTTAGGGATATGTCGAATTGAAAAATTCTTTGCATGACCATCTGTTGCCCCCAAAAGATAGAAAACAAGTTGTGCCCGCATAAGCGTTAAACGATCTTCAAGCGGATTATTGCTCTCTTTTAAATGCTCAAACATATCCAGTAAATTGGGGCCGGCATCGCGTTGGTATTTTCGCGAAGAGGGAAGGTTGAGCGCCTGACAGAAATCTTCTTGCGGCAGACGTAGCAAGCGCTTGTCTTTTGTGAAGAGGCGATCAAAGCGTTCCACAATCAATACTTTTTGATCTTCAAATATGGCGATGTCAGCTTGCGTTGTTTTTAATCCCAGATGCGCGCAAAGTTTGAGACAAACCCATTCATTTTCAACGCTATCGCGCATATCAATACCGTTTGAAAGCATGCCGATTGCGGGCTTGAAAATATGTGTTGTCGCGCTTGTGCCAATTGGCTTGCGCCAAATGCCTGAACCATTCGCGGATTGGTAATATTGCAGTGCCGTTTTATCTTGGGCACCTGCTATAGAGATACGAAAATCATTTTTGTATTCGTCTGTTAGTCCAAGAGGGGTCTGGCGTAACTGGCGCAACATTTTGGCAAGATCTTCTTCGCTTAATGCCTCTCCACCAGCGATTAAACCTGCATGTCCTGGCTCTATGTCTGTTGGTAATAATTGCAAAGCGCCGACACAATCCATGCCGATGGCGGCAAGGAGGGAGAAGGGGTCTGTGCCATCAGCTTTAAATCGCGCAGCTAGACTTTCTCGCACCTGCTCTACATCAGGTAATAAGTTTTCAAACACATTGCGCACGCGCTCATCAGCGTATTTTTGCGTCTGTAATGGCATGCTGGTTGAGATGGGTGTGGCACCATGCCAATTTAGCCAATTTGCATCATAGACAAAACTCAGACCGCCATCAGTTGCGCGTGTCAGTTGACCAACACATCTAGCATTTAGCCAAACTTTTAAGGTTTGCGAACGCGATATTTTCAATTTGCCAGATGCGCTCGCTGTTAAATGTAATTTACGGTGAGAATGGTTTTCAGCCATTAATAAATGTCCTCAAAATTGGCTGTGTCGTCTGGTGTTGAATTTGGTTTGGGCATGATATGTAAATCCATATCTAGCGCCATAAGCACATCAAATAATGTGGAGAGGCGAGTGGCCGGTTCGCCGCTTTCTAGTTTAGAAATCGTGGCTTGGCGCACATTCACGCGTGCTGCTAATTCAGTTTGAGTTAAACCTTTTTCAAGCCTGATTTTGCGAATGGCATCGCCGACATTGCGCGGGCTACGGATAATATCTGTCATGTCTGTCTGCTTTATCTGACTAAGAAAGCAATATACGCCATTGCGTATGAAGACAATATATACGGTTTCGCGTATAAGTCAATTAAATACGCATATGCGTATAACTTGCATGGGTGATTGCAGCATGATTATCCGAAAAAGCGGGATAATGTTTAAGGTCTGACATTCCACTCTAAAATAGTCAGATCATCATGAGCGCTAGCTTCTATTATTCCAAAAGCGCCGGTTTTTAATTTTAGCGCGTGTTCACCCGTATTGCCAATTGCTTGAAGCGCAAAACGCGCCACACCATTGGAAGTGACCACAAGAACGGGGCCGGTTTTATCTGTTTCAGCTGCTGTTTTTGCAAACAGGTCTTTCCACGCTTGGATCAATTGGGCCGGTGAGACTTGCCAGCCATCTGGCGCGATTGCGTCACTTTCCCAAAGGTTTAATGCATCTTGGCCGATACGGGCGATGACATCGTCTTCGGGTTGGTTTTCATCTGGGCCATAGTCAATTTCGCGAAGGAAATCGACCAGAGTGAGAGCAGGGGGATTTGATTGGGCGGCTAGAATTGTTTTGGCTGTTTGCTGGGTACGCAAAAGCGGGCTGCAATAAGCAGCATCAAATTGTGTAACACGCTCTGCCAATAAAGATGCGAGCGCATCTGCTTGAGCTTGACCGGAATTAGAAAGCGGAAGATCAGTGCGTGCGCCAACGCGTGTGACGACATCTCCCTTATCAAATGTGTTGCCATGGCGAATGATATAGATTTGGCGGCTCATATTATTGGTCTTTATTCTGCGCATTCATTGGGTCGCCTTGTTCAGCGATTAGCTTTTCGGCAAAAGCTGCATCTTCTGGCGTGTCGACGCCCCACATAGCGGCATCTGTCGTGGTGACAGGAACAGTCATAATGCGCATACCATTTTCAAGAAAGCGCAATTGTTCAAGGCCTTCAAGGCGCTCGTAATGGCCTTCGGAAAGTTGTGTAAAGCGCTGTAAAGCTTCACGTTTATAGCCGTAAAGCCCAATGTGACGCCACACAGGAGACATTGCGCTTTTGCTGCGCATGTCTGCTTCTTTGCGATTGGCGGGCATTTCGGTTTTAGAAAACCACATCGCTTCGCCATCGGCGCGGCGCACACAGCTTGTGCCGGAAAAGGGTTGTGATTTCTTCTGAACGCGCATGATATCCAATGCGTCCCAGCTCATGTTTAAAACGGGAGTGACGACATCACAGTCGGATGTTTTTCCTGCTTCAATAATGGCTTGAACATGAGAAGGCGGCGTGAAAGGGGCATCACCTTGAAGATTGATGATGAAATCTGCCTCGGGCGCAAAAATCTGGGCCGCTGCGAGTGCGCGATCTGACCCTGAAGCCAGATCAGGATCAGTCATAACGACAGGTGCGCCAATCTCTTTTGCGTGGGCTTCAATATCTGCATTATCTGTGGCGACGACATAAGAGACATTGGCATTTTGGGCGCAAACTTTTGCAGCTATATCCACCACGCGCGCCAGCATGGAATGGCCCGCAATGACATGCAGAGGTTTGCCCGGAAACCGTTTGGAAGCGTATCGAGACGGAATAACGATCAAGGTTTGCATGGGTGAACTCGCTGGCACAGATAAAGCAAAATCAGATTGAAAATGGGTAGGACGGTTCTGATCTTATGTGAATAGGGGAGTGCCGTCATTTTAGCTTTTTAAATCCGTGCAGGGGCAATTCAATCGGACTAGCCTCTGGCTAGGATGAATTAAATGGGTATTATGGCTGACCCAGTATCTATCGAGTGAGGATTTTGTGACAGCACGTATTAGCGCCACAGGGCTTTGGACGCCGCCAAACAGCATTTCAAATGAAGAGCTTGTTGAGTCATACAATTCATATGTTGAGCGTTTTAATACGCAAAATGCCAGCGCGATTGAAGCTGGGGAGGTGGACGCATTAGCGCCGTCATCGTCTGCTTTTATTGAAAAAGCTTCCGGCATAAAAGCGCGATATGTTTTATCTAAAGAACCTATTTTGGATAATGACATCATGGCTCCGCGTATTGCTGAGCGTCCAAATGATGAAATTTCCGTGCTGGCAGAAATGGCTGTGAAAGCTGGGAAACAAGCCCTTGAGCGCGCCGGTCGCAAGCCAGAAGATGTCGATGCTGTGATTGTAGCGTGTTCAAATCTTCAACGTGCTTATCCAGCGATTGCAATCGAGGTGCAAAAATATCTAGGTACGTCTGGGTTTGCCTTTGATATGAATGTGGCGTGTTCATCGGCCACTTTTGGGATTGAAACAGCGCGTGGTTTGATATTGGGCGGGCAGGCTAAATCTGTTTTGGTGTGTAGTCCTGAAATCTGTACAAGCCACATGAATTTTAAAGACCGTGATAGCCATTTTATTTTCGGGGATGTGGCGACGGCCGTTTTGGTTGAATCTGAAGAGAAGAACCATGATGGTAGCTGGGAAATTATCGGATCGAAACTTATCACAGAATTTTCCAACAATATCCGCAATAATTTTGGTTTTCTCAACCATGCAGCGCCAGAGGGCGTTGGCAAACCTGACAAATTCTTCGTCCAAAATGGTCGCTCTGTGTTTAAAGAAGTTGTGCCCATGGTGGCGCAAATGATCACTGATGAGCTGGCGGTCAATAATATCGCACCGGACCAAATCAAGCGCATGTGGCTTCACCAAGCCAACATCAATATGAATAATTTCATTACCCAGAAAGTGCTCGGCAAAGACGCTGATTCAAGCATGGCTCCCGTTGTGTTGGATGAGTACGCAAACACATCATCAGCGGGATCTATCATTGCCTTTGATAAGTATAATGATGATTTCACTGCGGGTGATATTGGATTGATTTGTTCATTTGGCGCGGGATATAGCGCGGGTCTCATTATTGTTCGGAAGACATAAGAGATATCGTCCCCATATTGGAGCGAATAGGGGACTTGAACTAGATGTAGCTTAGGAGTCGTCTGATGGGGTGTTTAGGGACGCGCTCCAATCAGCGTAAGATTCTGTTATTTCTTGTAAATGTGCTTGTTCAAGCGGTTTGATAATGTATTTTTTGACGCAATCAAAAGACATAGAACGTTGTTTGTCTTTTTCCTGATCTGAAGACGTCAACATGATCACTACGGAAGATTTATAACCTTTCTGGGAAAAGGCATCTAGGAATTCATGTCCATTCATGGCTGGCATATTGATGTCTAGAAAAATCAGGTCAGGTTGTGTTTCTAGAGTCGCCAATAATTCCAGCGCTTCTTTTCCATCATAAACTTGAAGAACTTCAATCGTTGGATCGAAAAATTCTATCGCATATTTGGTCAAATGCTGAGATGCTTTGCTATCATCAATAATTAAAACTGTTTTTAATTTCATTGTTATACTTTTTCATCTGAGGATAATGGTAGGAGCAATCTGAATTTGCTGCCTTTGGCTCTTGGTAGAAAGCCAATTTCTCCACCGAGGAGTTCAGCGCTCTTTTTGACCATATACAATCCTAATCCTGAACCGTGGGCAACACGGGTGTGAAATCTTTTAAACATTTCAAATAGTTTAGAATGATATTCTTCAGGAACACCAAGTCCATTGTCTGTAACTTCAAGTATAAAGAAATTGTTTTTAGTCCAAGCAGTGATGTTTAGATAAGAATTTTCTTCTTGAGTATTCTGATATTTGATGGCGTTGGATATTAGGTTTTCAATGATTAAGTTGAACCGATTAGGTTGGGTTTTTAATACTAGATCTTTATTTAGCTCGATCTGGACATCAAGACGGTTGAAATTTTCAATATGAGACATTTTTTGGATCGCATTGGAAATCATGTCCCTAACATTGATGCTTTCAAGATCTTCATCTTGTTTTTGTGCCTGAGTTAGCGTGAGGATGTCCTGAACGAGTGTGTCTAAGTCTGTGAGTGAGTGTTCAACCAGATCTAGACATTGGCTTGCGTGTTCAAAATTTTTGTTGGCGATCTCTTTTTTGGACAATGCGATGAGAGAGGCAGATGAGACGAGGGGAGATCTCAAATCATGCGATGTTCTGTAAGCAAATTCCTCTAATTCTTCATTTGCTTTTATAAGGGCTAATTCGGTCTGTTTCATTTTGGAGATATCGAGAAATACCCCAAAAACAGATATCGCATTGCCATGCTTGTCACGCGTTGATTCCCCCGAAGAGCGCACATATACAGTTTGTCCACTCGTGTTTAATATACGTGCTTCGAAGGTGAAATCTTCATCACTTTCAATAGCTTGATCAAGAAGTTTGCTGACGATTTTTCGGTCGTCAGGGTGATAAAAATCTAATGCACTTTCGACATCTGGCGTGTAAGTGTCTGGCGTGACACCGTGAATACGATATATTTCTTTTGACCAAAATAATTGATTTTTTACCAGATCAACGCGCCAATGGCCTAAATGGGCGATGGCCTCTGCGCGTTCTAAAAGTTCGGTATGAAATTTTAGTGTGTCTGCAGCTTTTTGTTGTCGTTGAAGGCTATGTATGACCCCCATATAATAGGGGGTGTTTTCAAACTCTATTTTTTTGACCTTCAGATTAACGGGAAAAATGCTGCCATCACAATGTTGTCCTTCGGCATTTCGTCCTACACCTAAAATTCTTGCTTCATTGGTTCTGTTGTAGCGGTCAATATAACTGTTGTGATGCGGCGCATACTCAGCGGGCATGAGTATGTTTACATTTTTTCCAACAAGATCAGTTTCAGAATAACCAAATAAGTCAGTGACAGCCTGATTTGAGACAAGAATTAAACCACGTCTGTCGATGATGACGACGCCTTCAATAAGCGGTGCGGTTATTTCACGAAAGAACCTAATTTGAGCCGTACTCATTGGCGTCGACCTCTTAATAGTTGAATTTTATTTACCAAGGGTTGAATAGCGTTTCAATGTCGTAACAGGCATTTTAACAAATGTCAGGTTGGTTTGATTCTAGGATAAGTGCAGGTGATTTGTAAAATACTTTAGTTTCTTACTCAGGAATTTTGTCGATTGAAACCTGTCGACAAGCCTTGCCAAAACACCTCCATTTGATATCAGACTCACGCATTAAAATGTTTAGCACAAGCGGAGTCGGGCACTATGAAAGTTTTCGTTACGGGTGAAAACGGTCAGGTTGTGAAAGCCCTAATCAAGCTTGCGGATCAAGATAGTCTCGATGTTTATACGGCTGGACGCCCTTGGTTGGATCTATCCGAACTTGCAGATGATGATAAATGTGAACATTTGCGTTTGATGATTGAAGATATTGGCCCTGATGTGGTCATCAACGCTGCGGCTTATACCAATGTAGATAAAGCCGAAGAAGAAGGGGACATGGCTGCGGCCGTGAATACGACAGGCGCTGGAGCTGTGGCGATGGCAGCGGCTAAATTAAACCTTCCCATTATCCAGATATCGACGGATTATGTTTTTGCAGGTGATAAAACTGCAGACATTTATGATCCAGAAAACCCCGAATATGCAGATTATGATGCTGAAGATCTGGCTGATATACGTGCCAATCTTAGTGATGGAACATACGTTGAGACGGACGCAACTCACCCTCAGGGTGTTTATGGGCAAACCAAGCTTGAGGGTGAAAAGCTCGCGGCTTATGTCAATCCAAAACATGTGATTTTGCGCACGGCTTGGGTTTATTCGGAAACCGGAAACAATTTTCTTAAAACCATGCTGCGGGTTGGTGCAGCGCGTGGTGAATTAGGTGTGGTCAATGATCAATTTGGCGCTCCAACCCATGCTGATGCAATTGCACAAGGGATAGTGAAAGTCGCGCGCAATATTGTCGAACAGCCTGATAATACAGAGCTTTATGGTGTTTTTCACATGACTTGCCGTGGATATACGTCATGGCATGGGTTTGCAGAAGCAATATTTAAAGCGTCCGAGCTAGCCGGTGGACCTACACCGAAGCTGAATTCTATCACAACCGAAGAATATCCTTTGCCTGCGCCTAGACCAGCAAATTCGAGATTGGATTGTTCGAAAATTGCTAGAGTGCACAATGTTGAATTGCCCCAATGGCAAGACATGGTGATGAAGACCGTGGTTAAAGTTTTGGGACAAACGCAGGAAGAAAAAAATTGAACTAAGGCGGCCAAACCATAGCCTTGATTGAGTCTGGTTGATATTGCGCTTGCTATCCAATTTCCATTGCCTGACAGCTTGTGATAGAAGTTGTTTCCTTAGGGTTGTGGCGCGGCAGGGTGTTTGTCCATGAAAAAGAATGCTGGTTTAGCGGTCAATGGTGCGTTTTTACATCGAGAAGCTTATCCAGAAGGGCGTGTTGCATCGGAATATTTGCGTGCTTTTCAGTTATTAAAAAAACAGCCTAGATATACGGATTTGCTGTCCGATCTTGAAATTCTACTTGCGGAACAGCCATTTGAAGAGGCGGCAGGCCTAACAGCTAGATATATTCAAGCTGGAAAGCTTCCCAGACCAATCTGGCACCAGATAAAATTACCTTTCATGGCGAAAGAGCGTTTGTTGATCAATTTCTGTAACATTGGTCCAGTGTTTCGAGCCAATGCTGTCGTGTTCATCCATGATGCCAATGTTTATGAAAGTTCCCATTCATATTCAAAGGCTTATGTGATCTACACTAAGCTATTGAATGCTTTAATGGGGCGCAAATACAAACGCATATTCACACCATCTCATTATGCAGCGCAAGCGCTGATTAAACAGGGGGTCGGCAATAGTGAGACGGTCCGTACCATTCATAATGGGGTGGATCATGTAACTCGACACCCTTCGGAAACATCAATTTTGGCAAAGCACGGGCTGAAGAAGAATGGGTATGTGTTGGGACTTTCAAATTCTTACAAACATAAAAATATGGGTGTTTTAATGGATGTGTTTGACCGTCAGAATCATCCAGAGATCAATATAGACCTGCCATTGGTTTTGTTTGGACCGGACATGAAGGAGACATTTCAGGATGAGGGCATTGAAGCATCCGATCAAATTGTCTTTGCAGGCCGGATAAGTGATGGCGAACGTCGCGCATTGTATGAAAATGCGATGTGTTTTGCTTATCCTTCCAAGCATGAAGGCTTTGGTTTGCCACCTGTTGAAGCCATGAGTGTGGGGTGTCCTGTCATTACAACGCGGTGTGCCTCAATCCCTGAAATATGCGGCGAAGCTGTTGCCTATGCGGATGCTGATAATTCAAAAGACTGGAGCAAAGCAATTTCAGCATTTTGGCAAAGTGAAAGTCTGCGAAATCAATATTCAGATTTAGGAAAAGCGCAGGCTAGCCAATATACTTGGGAACGGGCAGCTCAGGCGCTCCTAGATGATTTGCTAGAAGTCTGAACGCTTAACGGGCATATCTGGCGTGAAATGTGCATCTTATTCTCTCAAATGCAAATCAGTGCTTGGGAACAACTTGCATAGTTTCTCAGTCATTGTATTTGTTCGCAGGTTCTTTTGTAAATGACAGTGTGGAATTGGAATTAGCACATGAAGATTGGTATCGCTGGGTTGGGGTATGTTGGACTTTCCAACGCAATTTTATTGGCGCAAAACCATGAAGTTGTCGCGTTTGATGTCGTTCAAGAAAAAGTCGATCTGATCAATGCGGGAAAATCTCCCATTGTTGATGCCGAGTGTGAGGAATATCTTGCAAAAGGCACGTTAAATTTACGCGCAACGACAGACCCGGTAGAAGCTTATGGTGATGCTGATTATGTTATCATTGCAACGCCGACAAATTATGATGTTGATACAAACGCTTTTGATACTTCAACTGTCGAAAAAGTGGTCGATACGGTTCGCGGTATAAATCCAAATGCTGTGATGGTTATCAAATCAACTATTCCAGTTGGTTTTGTATCGGACCTGACGAAACGCACCGGCTGTCAGAATGTTATATTCAGCCCCGAATTCCTGAGGGAAGGGCGGGCATTGTTTGATAATCTACACCCAAGCCGCATTGTGGTGGGTGAAAAATCCGAACGCGCTAAAGTGTTTGCGGATTTACTAGCTGAAGGCGCGCTTGATAAAGATATTCCAATTCTGTTTACAGGTGCCTCTGAAGCTGAATCTATCAAGCTTTTTGCAAACACCTATCTAGCTATGCGCGTCGCTTATTTTAATGAGCTGGATTCATATGCAATGGCTCTTGGTTTAGATTCACGTGATATCGTTGATGGTGTGGGCTTAGATCCGCGCATTGGTACGCATTATAACAACCCATCTTTTGGATATGGTGGTTATTGTCTGCCCAAAGATACTAAGCAATTGCTGGCAAACTATGATGCGGTTCCGCAAAATCTTGTACGTGCAATTGTGGATGCAAATTCAACACGTAAAGACTTTATCGCAGATGCGATCATCGCAAGAAACCCGAAAACTGTCGGTGTGTACCGCCTGGTCATGAAGGCCGGATCAGACAATTTCCGTGCATCATCAATTCAAGGCATTATGAAGCGGATCAAAGCCAAAGGTATTCAGGTTATGGTGTTTGAGCCAACCTTTGAAGAAGACACTTTCTTTGGTTCAGAAGTGACGAATGACCTAAACCGACTGAAATCAGAATGTGATGTGATTATTGCAAATCGCCACAGCTCAGATTTGTCTGATGTGCCAGAGAAGATCTTTACACGAGATTTATTTGGGACTGACTAGTCCTTGTGACCACGAAGCACTTGATCTAAAACCATATTCAAGCTGAAAGGCGTCTGAGTCGTTAGCTTGGATATGGTGCAATTGTAGATGGTATGCCAGTGAATGTTCGAGATAAAAAAGCGAATAGGATATGGCAGGGGATGATACATGGCTGTCCATGATTTTGAAAAACACAGAAAACGCAAACAAGAAGAACAAGCACGCATAGAACAGCAAATGCGTGCTGAAAAACGCAAACAAGTGTGGCGTGATCCCAAAATGAAATCCGTTTATATTGTTTTGATTGTTCTTGTTGTTGTGGTGGCCGGTTTATATCTAAAACCAGCAAGCCAAAAGGCACAAAATATGGGTAGTGTTAATCACTCTTCCCATACAGATTCGCAAAACTAGTTTTCAGTGTTCAGGCAGGCTTTTATGTTTAATTTTTCACAATGGCCTACATACCGTTTTGTGCTCATTGCCGTTTTTTTCTATGGCATTGCTCATATCGCTTTTCTACCGCCCTTTGAAGGTTTTGATGAACCGGCACATTGGTCTTCGATTTCTCAATGGGGACATGAAGGGCGTATGCCGATTTATGGACAAGATCAGTTTGATCGTGCCTTGCAAAATTATCCCGGCCCAATGCCGTATACTTTTCCGGGCGAAATTTCATACCAAACGTTTGATTTTGAAAAACATATTGGTCCACACAAAAGTGCGCCACCACCAGAATTTGTAGGAGTGGGTGGCTATAATTGGCAGGCGCAACATCCGCCTTTATATTATATTTTGCTTCAGCCTGTTTTTAAGGTGTTTAATTCTATGGACTGGGCGAGCCAGTTCTTCGCCCTACGCACATTAAGTTGGATTTTTGCTTTTACTGGATTCGTGATTGGGGTTGAGGCCAGTAAATCACTGTTTAAAGAGCGTTGGGAAAAAGCGGCAATTATAATGTCTGCTTGGCCTTTCCTCGTGCCACAGTTTTTTCCAGAGATGGCACGTATTGGGAATGATAGCCTTTGTTTATTGTGCTTTGGCATTGTCTGGATGGCTGTATTAAAATTGGACCAGAAACATCAGCCCATACGGTGGGCGGTGATACTTGGTATTGCTTTGGGGGCAGGGCTTTGGACGAAAGCGTTTTTCGTGCCGATAACGGCTGGATTAGCAGTGTATTTCTGCTGGCGTTATTGGATGGAACGCGAAATTGATACCATAAAATATGGTGGGGCGAGTATTGGTTTGGCGTTGGCTATTGGCGTTGGCTGGTATGTTTATAAATTTATTGCATACGGCAATGCAATTGGCGGCGATGAAATGCTGCAATTTAACAAGGAGGGCGGCGTCCTTGTTAATTTCCTAGAGAATTTCAGCCTAATACAGATGCTTCGTGGATATGCCACTATTGGCATGTCATTCATCTATGTTGGCAATTGGTCTTTAGTGCGGACGTCACCATGGTTTTTGATAGGGCCGGCCATATTGTTGTTGTGGGTAGGATATAACTGGCTTTCAAACAGTGCAAATCAGCGTAAATATCGTTTGTTACCGCTCTTTGTACTTTTGCCTATGCTCGCTGGTTTAAGTTATCATCAAATATTGCGCATTGCGCTTGACGGTGAGGGAACCGGGACACCAGGTTGGTATTTGCACATACTCACGCCTGCTTTGGCATGTATTATTGCGTGGGGGTGGCCAAAGCATTGGGGCGTCAAATTATTGGTTGTGTATGGGGTCTTATTTGCAATCTACTCATGGATTATGCAATTGGCTCTTTTTTCTGGTTGCCGCATTCCCGGGCCAGACAATACCGGAGAAACGGTTTTTGATGCATCCAAATCTTGTTTAATAGATGGCGATAATCTTGCTGCGTTGACGTTTCCCAGCGTCGGCATATTCATGCTGTTAATGGCAACATCTATCCTGATTTTTGGATGGTATTCATCTAGTCGAAAAGCCGCAGAAAAGCTGTAAACATTGACGGTTAATTGTATAAGGTTTACTCGCCTGTACAAAATGATTTGGTGAATTTCCGGTCAGAATCAAATGTAAAATAGAGTAAGGTATTTCATGGATTATCTAGCCAGCGCACGCGATGTCATAAATTGCGAGATCAAAGGCCTTGAGGCTCTGGTTCAAGCGTTGAATGTAGATAGTTCGGCTGTCATATCTGAAGCTTTTCCCCGCGCGATTAAGCTCATGCAAAATGTAGAAGGGCGCATAATTGTGTCGGGCATGGGAAAATCAGGTCACATTGCCAATAAGATTGCTGCGACTTTAGCCTCTACTGGTGCACCTTCTAGCTTCGTACATCCGGGCGAGGCCAGTCATGGTGATCTAGGAATGATCAGCCAAAAAGACATTGTGTTGGCGATATCAAATTCTGGTGAAACTAAAGAATTAGCAGATATTATTGCCTATACGCGGCGATTTAAAATTCCACTTATCGCTATTACATCCGGTGCAAATTCCAGCCTAGCAAAAGCGTGTGATTGTCTTCTGCTTTTGCCGCCAGCTGCTGAAGCATGTGGTCAGACGCGGGCACCAACCACAAGTACAACAATGACATTGGCAATCGGTGATGCCTTGGCCGTGACTCTGCTAACGGAAAAAGGCTTTGGTGAGACAGATTTCAAAGTTTATCATCCAGGCGGAAAGCTTGGTGCAGCATTTCGTAGGGTTTCTGATCTTGTTCGCGATCATGCGAATTTGCCGCTTGTCCAATCTGGATCTATCGCTGGCGATGCCGTGCCAATTATCTCCCAAGGAGGTTTTGGGTGTGTGGGCGTCATCAATTCGGCAGGAGATTTAGAGGGAATGATCACTGATGGTGATCTACGTCGACACTTTGGTAAGAATTTCTCGACAGTGATTGTGGACGACATCATGACAAAGTCACCACTAACCATCACCAATGATATGTTGGCCGCGCGTGCATTGGAGCTAATAAGTAGCAACCGTATTACTGCACTTTTTGTTCTAGAAGATAAAAAACCAATTGGAATTTTACACGTCCACGATTGTCTATCGGATGGCGTTATTTAGGCGAGGCGAGGGCTGGGCACGCAAAGACTTCAAGCTTCATCATATCCGTTCGGATTGTTTTCTTGCCATTTCCATTGGTCGCGACACATGTCTTCCATGTTGAGCTTTGCACTCCATCCTAAGAGCTTTTGCGCGGAGGAAGGGTCTGCATAAAAGCAGGCGATATCACCAGAGCGGCGCGGGCCAATCACCATTGGTATTTTTTTGCCGCAGGCTTTTTCAAATCCGGCGATGACTTCTTTTACTGAAGATCCGTTTCCTGTACCCAAATTGACGGTGAATGCGCCTTTGCCTGCGTCTAAATAATCCAGAGCTGCAAGATGCGCCTGCGCTAGATCGACGACGTGAATATAATCGCGCACACCTGTGCCATCTGGCGTATCATAATCATCACCCCAGATATTGATGGCTTCGCGTTTTCCACATGCCACTTGCACAACATAGGGTGCTAGATTGTTTGGGATGCCGTTTGGTGCTTCTCCGATACGGCCACTTGGGTGGGCACCGATAGGATTGAAATACCGCAGAATAGCAACATTTTTGATTTCACCAGAGCGGCGTACATCTTCCAGCATATATTCAACAGAGAGTTTGGTCTGCCCATATGTGCTGGTTGCGTTGCGCGGGTGGTCTTCAGTGTAGGGCAAAAATTTAGGAACACCATAAACCGTTGCGCTTGAACTGAAGACAATTTTGTCAATGTTGTTGGCTTTCATAGCACGCAGAAGAACATGCGTGCCAATAACGTTGACATCGTGATAATCAATGGCACGGACTTCGGACTCACCCACGGCTTTGAGGCCAGCAAAGTGAATAACCGCATCACATTTATAGTCTTTTATAGCTTTATTGATTTGATCAAAATTACGCACATCACCTTCAACGACATCAATTTTTGTGCCTGATAATTCTTCAAGTCTTTCTATGACGTGCGGGCTGGCATTGGAGAAGTCGTCGAAAACGATGGGTTTGCGGCCAGATTTGATAAGTTCAAGACATGTGTGGCTACCAATATATCCGGCTCCACCTGTAACAAGTATTGATTGCACTATCGTTTCCACTTCTTCGCTATACGTATCGTCGTTTGGGAGCATCACCAATAACAATGCCTTATTTCCATACCTTTTTTCAAAGGGTGGTAAAGCACAATATGCAGGAGATTTTTGGTTTCAAACGACCTGTGGAAGGTTGTAATCTCAAATCCCTAGTTTTCTCTATAAAAAAACATGCAAAATTGAACCTGTTTTATTTAGTTGTCTCAGGTCTGTATCAAGATACAAGTATATAAAGAGAGTGAATGCGTTTGTGAGCAATTGATACTCAGAACTAGATAGAAAGACTGTCATTAAATATGAGCGGACTTGTTTCAAAGTTGAAATGTGGCGCAGCATTTTGCGTTTTTGTGATTGTCGCAAATTGTGGAGGCGGGGGCAGCTCAACACCAACACCTACGCCGACATCAACGTCCACTTCTACACCGGCACCTGTCACTGCAGATATTAGTGTGACATTATCGTCTAATCTACCTTTCCGCATAGATTCTGATATCAACAGTATCAGGAGCAGTTTTGTAAGGAACAATACGGCCGCGTCTGCTCAATCGGTTGAAAATAATAGCTTTATATTAGGGTATGTTAGCAAGACAATTCCCGTCGATGAAAATGGTGCGCCTGAGGGGCAATTAGGCAATTCTTCGTCTACTGATGAGTTTGACTATTACAAAGCCAATCTTTTGGCAGGTGAAATTCTTCGATTAGAGATCGCACAAGAAGAAACAGCAAATCCGTCACGAGACACAGTCGACCCTGCGTCTGGTGTTGATCTAGATCTTGAATTGCTCGATCTTAGCGACAATTCTCTCCTAATATCCAATAGTTCCACTCAAGCGCGTGAAGAAATAATTGTTCCTAATGATGGCGAGTTTCTTATCAAGGTTATTGCCAGTTCGGGATCATCAAAATATGCGCTCACACTTGGTGGCTCGCAATTAGCTGGTGCAAGTGTTTCACAAATTAATCCTGCGCATGTAGCAATCGGTAAAGCTGTTGTCTCGGCAGACCAGAAAAAAATACTGGCGGCGACACATGTAGGTAGGAATAGTAAATTTTCACAAATGAATGCTGGAGCGCGAGTGGAAATAGACTATTCTGAATTTCTCGCTTCCAATATATCTACGCAAAATAGCATTGGCTCAAAAAACAAAACGACACGGCATCAACGCCAAAGGGCGACACTTGATGCGATTAAAGCGATAAACCTTAAAGAAGGTCTGACTGTATTAGAGCCATATGTCTTTCCAAGAAAAGTTCAAATTGGTCCACCTTCCAATTTTGATCCATCGGCATCGCCTTCGACACAGTGGAACCTCTCTCAAGTGGAATGGGATGAAGCAAGACTAACGCTAGCGGGTTTATCTGTGTCGCATACGCCGGTGATTGCTGTGATCGATTCCGGATTTTTGACATCTCACCCAGATATAGCAGATAGCATTATTGATCAGCGAGATTTTGTTGAAGCTGAATATGATGGCGATGGATTTGATGCAGAAGCAGAAGAAATCGTCGATCCAAATGATGAGAATGCTGATTTATGTCATGATTTTCACGGCACTCACGTAGCTTCTATTGCTTTAGCTTCGATCAATAACCAAGGCATGATGGGTGTATATCCAGAAGCAAAATTGATGGCGCTGAAAGTTGGATATAGTAAAAGCATTGGGCCAGATGGTGAAGATTCTGAAGGAGAAAACTGCGAAACTTTACCGGGAGATATCGCAAGTGCTATCCGTTATGCCGCGCAGCTTCCTGTGTCTGGAGTGCCGCTTGCGCCGGTTAAGGCCGATGTTATCAATCTCTCATTAGGTTCAAATTCACCTTCATCAGCAACGCGGTCTGCTATCAATGCAGCCACAGCAGCGGGCGTGATTGTGATAGGTGCGGGCGGGAATGAAGGTGGTACAAGCTTAGGAAAATCACCTTTTTATCCAGCAGCTTATGATAATGTTTTTGCCGTTGCAGCATCTAACATAGATGAGAAACAAGCTTATTATAGTTCTGAATATGCTGAAATCGACCTGACAGCCCCTGGTGGAGATGTTCGTGTTGATTCAAATAATGATGATAATTCTGATGGTATTATAGGTGCAAATGCGACATTAGAATCTGGCGCATTTGTGGACAGTTTAGCGCTCTATCAAGGAAGCTCGATGGCAGCTCCGCATGTAGCTGGTGCCATTGCTATGATGCGGGCGATTGATCCAACGTTGAATACATCTCAATTGCAATCAATGATGAAATCAGGTGTGTTAACAGTTGAAGCTGAAGATGAAGGTTTCGACTTTAAAACTGGATATGGCATAATTTCACTGCCGCGTATGATTAATGCAGCGCAGGGAAATGGGCATTTAAATGCTGTAACCACTCGCATTTCTGCTAATCCTAAGGAAATAGACATAGAGTTTTCCAATGGAAATGGAGAACTTGAAATTTCTAAAATCGGGGATGATGCTCTGTCAGTGTCATCTGTTATAGATCTGACATCACCTGACTGGTTGACAGTGACGGCTAGTTCTAATGTGGATGCGGATGGGATTGGCACGTATAATTTGGTTGCAGATACAACTGGGCTAACACAAGCGGTTTATGAAAGCACAATTCGGATTTCACTCTCTGATGCAAGTATGATTGACATAGCAGTGACTTTGCTGAAATCACCCACTTTACCGAGTGCTCCGGCACCGATTTATCCTAATTTATATGCATTGTTGCAGCAAGATATTGGGGATGGTGAAGGGTTTAATACAATTGAAGACGGGCAATTGGTGTCTGCAACTGGCCCAAATCCACAATTTAATTTTACGGATGTTGAGGTCGGTGAGGGGTATCTTATTGTCGTGGCGTCGGATCTGGATGGAGATGGCTTTATTTGTAGCGATGGCGAAATATGTGGCTACTATCCTGATTTTGATCGTCCTAGCCAGAGTTTTGAACTAGAAGATGATGTAAATTTTGATGTGGAAATGAGCTATTTAGGGCGGGCAGGACCGATTGGTCCTAGCTCTGCAAGCGCAAGTGAAAAACTTGCAGGCTTGCAGGCAGATGGCTTAACGCTCCAAGAAAAATAAGTGATTTTTCATGATTAAGCCGTTTCTTGGGCCAGTTTTTTCGTTACTTCATTTGGTGAGCCTGAGCCTCGTGAAATGAGGGCGTAGGCTGTTGGAACAAACAAGACTGTAATCAGCGCGGCAGCAACCACACCAAATAGAATAACAACGCCGATTGCCATGCGTGTTTCAGCTCCGGCTCCGCTGGAGAGGAGGAGAGGCACAGAACCGGCCGCAGTTGTCAGGCTTGTCATAATGATTGGTCTAAAACGAGCAAGGGCTGCTTCTTTGAGTGCGACATCAAATGTCTTGCCTTCATCGCGGAGCTGGTTGGCAAATTCAACGATAAGAATACCATTTTTGGCAGCAAGTCCGATAAGCATGATCAAGCCGATTTGCGTATAGATGTTTAATGTATTTCCTGTGAGCCATAGGCCCAATAACCCACCAGCAATTGTACCGGGGACACACAGCATAATAACAATTGGGTGACGATAGCTTTCAAATTGTGCAGCTAGAACAAGGAAGACAACAAGCAAACCTATGCCAAACACGAACATAATTGAGTTGCCTGAAGTCTGATAATCAAGGGATTGTCCTTTAAAATCAATTGTGGTTTCGGAAGGTAAGACGTCGCGTGCGATTTTCTGCATTTCACCAAGTACAGTTCCCAGCGAAGCGCCTGGTAGAAGGTCGGCTTCTATGGTGATGGACCGTACTTTGTTATAACGGTTCAAACTCGGGCTGTCGGCGAGAGCGGTGATGGTGACAAGATTCGACAAGGGTATTAACTGACCAGAACGTTGCGAACGTACATATATATTTTGTACGTCATTTGGCGTGTTTTGTTCTGACCTTAAACCTTCAAGAATAACGTCATATTCTTCACCGTTATCAACATAAGTCGTGACACGGCGCGAGCCTAGCATTGTCTGCATGGTCGAGCCGATTTCATCAACAGTCACACCGAGGTCAGCAGCACGATTATAATCAATAAGAACGCGGTATTGGGGTTGGGTCTCTTTATAGTCCCAATCGATATCAGCGAGGCCCGGATTGTTTTCTTCTAGGGCTTGAACAAATGTGTCCCGCCATTTTGTGAGATCCTCATAAGAAGGGCCACCCAGAACAAATTGTACAGGCTTACCCGTCCCTCCACCAAGGCCACCGCGCATACGCGCAAAAACACTTACATCTGGAAGGTCTGAGAGTTTTTTGTTGATTTCACTCATGATTTCTTGAGCAGGGCGGCGCGCTGACCAATCGTCTAGAACAATGATTGCAAACCCCTGATGAAAGGTGTTTGCTCCAAATCCGGGAGCACGCAATAAGAGACGTTGAATTTCTCCGGTCTCTGTATAGGGCAGTAGGCGGCGTTCGATTTCATCTATATATTTAGATGTTTGTGCAAATGACGCGCCTTGAGGCCCTCTCACTGAGATGAAGAAGGCTCCGCGATCTTCGCTTGGAACGTACTCATTATCAATGTTTTGAAAGAGCAGCCATGCGCTGGCGGTCATCCCTATAAGAGCTAATCCAACAAGAATAGGTCGAAAGATCAAACGATCTAAAATCCAACCATAACCAGAGCGAAGAACTTTGAAAACAGAATCTACCATGCGGGGTAGGACTGAAAATACACCTGTGCTCTTTTCTTTTTTCAAAAGCTTGGAGGCGAGCATGGGAGTAAGTGTTAGTGCTAGAAGACTAGAGAATGCCACTGCCGCAGCCATGGTGAGGGCAAACTCGGTAAATAATCGTCCTAGATCGCCTTCAAGGAATGTTATGGGAACAAACACAGCGATCAGAACAAGTGTTGTGGCAATAACGGCAAAACCGACCTGACGCGTTCCAAAGAATGAAGCGACAAGCGGCGTTTCGTCTTCTTCTTCAATCCGACGCGAGATGTTTTCCAACACCACAATGGCATCATCAACCACAAGCCCAATAGCGAGCACGAGTGCGAGCAGGGTGAGTAGGTTCACAGAAAAACCGAACAAATATAAGAAGGTGAAAGTGGCTATAATTGAAACTGGTACTGTTACAGCTGGTATAATAGTGGCGCGGATACTGCCAAGGAATAGAAAGATAACCAGTGTCACCAAACCAACGGATATAGCGAGCGTTTTATAAACTTCTGCAATGGACGCGGAAATGAAAACCGATGTGTCATAGGTTTGCGCAATTGCCATGCCTTCTGGAAGGGTGGGATTGAGTTTGGCCGCGAGGTCGCGTGCGGCCTTGGCAACATCAACTGTATTGGCTGTGGATTGCTTGATAATGCCCACACCAATCATTGGTACGCCATTCCCTCGGAATAATGTGCGGTCTTCGGTTGTGCCTTTCTCCACGCGTGCCACGTCGCCTAGGCGGATGAGGGAGCCATCTTCACCACTGGCCAATACCAATGTCGCAAATTCTTCAGGTGTACGGAAAGTACGATCAATCCTAAGGGTGTAGGTGCGTGTTGATGATTCCAAACTGCCCGCTGGCGATTCAATGTTTTCGCTTCGTAAAGCACTTTCGATGTCTGATACTGTTAATTCCCGTGCTGCTAGCTCGCGGCGATCAATCCAGACACGGAGTGCATAATTTCTTGCGCCACCGGTTCTAACTCGCGCCACGCCATCCAATGCGGAGAATTTATCAATGAGATAGCGATCTGCATAATCAGACAGTTCTGGTGACGTCATAGAGTCACTGCTCAGATTGAGCCATAAAATGACATCATTATTCCCGTCTTCTTTGGATATTTCAGGAGGTTCGGCGTCATCTGGGATATTGTTCAAAACACCAGAAATCCTGTCACGAATATCATTGGCAGCTGCATCAATATCCTGATCAACACTAAATTCGATACTGATATTGGATTGGCCATCGCGGGAGGTGGAGTTAATAAAGCGGATGCCTTCCACACCGGAGATTCTGTCTTCCAGAATTTGCGTAATACGTGTTTCAACAATACTTGCTGAAGCACCCGGATAGCTTGTTTCAATTGAGACAACAGGCGCATCTATGTCTGGATATTCACGCAAGGCGAGACGATCAAAAGATACGATTCCAAAGACAACAAGAATGAGAGAAATAACCGAGGCAAAAACGGGTTTTTTTACCGAGACATCCGAGAGGATCATGATTTATTTTCCTGCTGGAGAGGAGCCGCTGGCAGCCAAACGCGTATTTTCTTCGAAGACTTCAGGCATGATTGATGATGGATCAGTAATGCTTACTTCACTGCCTTCTCTCACCCGCATAATCCCTTCGGTGATCACGACATCTCCAGTTTCAATGCCTGATATGATTTCAACATATTTGCTTTGACGCGCGCCCAATTGGACCTGTTTGCGTGTCGCGATTTTCTTGCCGTTGATATCATTGATGACGTAGACAAATGTATCTGGTCCTACAGATTGCACGGCTTCTTCGGGAATAGAGGGGCTGTTGCGCGGCGTCGTTTTTAACGTGACCTGCATAAACATACCTGATTTTAAAACCTGGTCTGGGTTGGGTAATATCGCCCGCACTTTGATGGATCTTGTGATTGGATCAATAGCATTATCTATTGTCGCAATCATTCCGTTAAACGTTTCGCCAGGTAAATCAGATGTGTAAGCTGAGATGGGCGTGCCTTGTTTTAGGGATCGTAAGAACGTGGATGGGACAGCGAATTCCAATTTCATTTCGCTGTCATCAATCAGTGTCGCAACAACATCTCCGGCGCGCACATATGTTCCCACACTCACCATGCGAAAGCCCAACACACCATCAAAAGGCGCAACGAGGACGCGGTCTTTCTGACGCGATTGGACAGCCCGCAATTGCGCGCTTGCATTATCTCGGTCACGGCGCGCTTGATCGACTTCAGACTGTGCGATTGCGTTTTCTTTACTCAAACGCATTACCCGATCGAGTTGGGTTGTTGCTTCATCAAGTGTTGCTTCTGCTGCTTCGACAAGAGCAACCTGTTCACGTTGAGCAAGAGAGAGCAGTGTCTTGCCTTCTTCTATGCGTTGTCCGTCGTCAAAAAATATAGCCGTCACGCGATCAGCGACGTTTAAAGTGAGGTCAACTTTTTCATTTGGCTCTAATGTGCCTAAAGCTTCGATATTGAGTGAAAATTCACGTGACTGAACATTTTCAACAAACACACTTGGGGGTGCATTCGAGCCTCGTTGCGCATAGCTAGGCAGTGCTGTTAAGCTCAAAGCTATTAATAAAAAAGCGCAATGGATTCTTATCATCATGTGTCCGAAAAATTCTAAATTAAAGTTTATAAACACTGGTTTTTAATACGATAATTGCTACAAGAGCAATCTTTGGACCTAACACATTGTCGTGAGTTTTCTTTAAGTTGATTGCCAAGTGTTTCAATACATTGACAATGACGAGTGCATTTCACAGCGTAATATAGTTAATAACGTGAACCATTTCATCCTCACAATAATAACCCCGGCATTGCAAAGCGAGCCGGATTAGTTCAATTATGACCTGAAACCTAAGTTTCATCCAGTTAATTGTAACAATTCGTCATCGTTATTTAGGCCTCAAGCAGCCTGATTTTGTAAGTTTGATTTGAAGGCATATTCATTAGGTTTGAAATGTCTTCTTATGTCCGTTGTGGTCCGCGTTAAATAAGTTCAGCAAGACCTTTTCTTGATTAACGTTGCGGGTATTGTTTGAGGCTTTTAAGGAACCAGTCTAGCGATTTTTTGCTAAGTTAAAAATCAGTGGTTTATTTAATACTTCACCCTAATTAGTTTTCTCGGAATGAGTTCCAAAGAGAACCTGAAAGTGGCTCAATCAAATATTGCAACGCTGTTCGTTTGCGTAAAGGGATAAGCACATCAGCAGGAAGACCGGGCTTTAAGTCAAAGTTTGGATTTGTGTATTTCAATTTGGATAGTTCATTTTCATCTACAGAAACACGTAGATTAAAGTAAGGGATACCCGTCGTGTCATCAATCAATCTGTCTGCTGACACGCTTTGGATCTTACCATAGATTATGGATAAGCCATGGCCTTGAAGTCCTGTGAATTTTACTTCTGCTTTCATGCCGATAGAAATGTCGTCGACATCTGTTGGGCTAAGTTTCACATCCACAATCATGTTTTCATCTTGAGGCACAATCTCCATAATCGTCGCGCCCGGTGTGATAACGCCGCCTTCTGTGAAGATAGATGAACCAACAATACTACCGGCTGCTGGCGCGCGTATTTCTGTCCTCGCCAGTTGTTGTCTGACAGCACTGAGTGTTGGCAAAAGATCAGCAAGTTGAGCTTCTGTTTCGCGTAGCTCTTTTGAAACATCGCGTGCTTCGCCTGTCCGCAAAGCAGTGGCTTCGGATTTGTTTTCGGTGAGAGCTTCTTTAGCTTGGGCGATGGATGAGAGAATCTCACCTTCATTTCCTTGTAGTTCCGCGAGTGAACGCTCTAGACCGCGCACACGGGAGAGGGGAGCGAGACCTTTGTCAGCTAGAACCTTCATGCCTGATAGTTCTTCGCCTAAAATGCGTTGCTGATCTTTGTTCGATTTGAGTTGATCTTCAAACCCAGTAATGCGTGCTTTAAGACCACTATATTGCTTAGAAAGCACGTCCAATCGAGCGGATACTGAAGAAGAGCGCGTTTTAAATTCGCGTTTTTGTCGCTCTATGACGTTTGCAACTTGGCGCTCATATTCCAAAGGAATGTCTGTAAACTCATCTTTGTGAATTGTGAGAGATTTTCGGCCAGTTTCCTCAGCGATCAACCGCGCTTTGCGGGCTTTCAAGTCGATAAGTTGTGAAGTTAAAGATGTGACACGTGCCTGCAAATCTGTGCTTCTTAAGACAGCAAGAATTTGACCTTTTTCAACAATGTCACCTTCACGCGCTAAAAGTTTTTCAACTGTTCCACCGTCATTGTGCTGAACAGCCTGTCGATTATTCGACAGCATGACATACCCTGTAGCAACCGCACCAGCATCAAGGCGAACAATAGAGGCCCATCCACCAAGCACACCAAAGAACAACACAAGCAATAATATGCCAAAACGCATTTCTTTGATTGGAGATCCGCTTAAGCGACCTTGTGATGTTTCTGAAATATCTGACATCGTCATTATCCCTGCCTTACGAGTTTTGGCATAGAAGCCTTTCGTCCAGCATTTAATTTGCAGCGCACATCGTTGGCAGTACCAAAATGTTCGATCTCACCATTGTTGAGTACGAGGAGATGCGTGCAGTGTTTTAATATGCCTGCGCGATGGGCGATTAAGGCAACTGACTGGCCCTCTGATCGCATTGTATTGAGAACATCCATGAGCTTGGTTTCGCCATGTGAATCTAGGCTTGCATTTGGTTCATCAAGAACTATGAAAGCGGGTTTTTTATACAAAGCTCGCGCAAGGCCAATACGTTGCGATTGACCAGCAGAGGGGATAACGCCGCATTGTCCTATTGGGGTGTCATAACCCATGGGGAAATTGGTTTTTACCAGATTATCGACACCTG
This sequence comes from Hirschia sp., assembly GCF_058892565.1. Lineage (NCBI taxonomy): Bacteria > Pseudomonadati > Pseudomonadota > Alphaproteobacteria > Hyphomonadales > Hyphomonadaceae > Hirschia > Hirschia sp. The sequence continues at coordinate 91,939 of NZ_JBZXVU010000039.1, forward strand.
CGAGAGTTGAGGCATTTATAACGTCTTGTGCGGTTTGATCAGAATCAAGCTCGTCCATTTTCGTCTCAAAACGAGAAATGTTGTCGGCTATCGTGCCTGGCAATAATTGAGTGGCTTGGGGCAAATATCCAATATGTTTGGACAATCGCTCATTGCCCCAATCTGAATAGC